>JALYSX010000066.1 GCA_030854585.1 Vulcanimicrobiota bacterium | reverse complement strand
GGTGCGGATCAGAAGCGCGCGATCGGTAAGGACGTCCGCAAGCAAGAACGCCAGTCGGTCCTCGCGATGCAGGGCTGGTGGCTGGACCGCATGCTGAACTCGCATGCGCCACTCCAGGAGAAGATGGCGCTCTACTTCCACGGACACTTCACGAGCGCGGCGATCCAGAAGGGCGTGACGCCGCCGATGGTGATCGCTCAGAACCAGCTCTACCGCCAGAATGCGCTCGGCAATCTGCGCGATCTGACCCGCTCGGTCTCCAAGGACCCGGCGATGCTGCTCTACTTGGACAACGCGCAGAACGTCGCCGCGCATCCGAACGAGAACTACGCGCGCGAATTGATGGAACTGTTCACCCTCGGCGTCGATCACTATACCGAGAACGACGTGCGCGAGTCGGCGCGCGCCTGGTCGGGTTGGACGGTCTATCGTCGCACCGGGCAGGCAGCTTTCATCGGCGGTCGCCACGACGGCGGTCCTAAGACGTTCCTCGGGAAGACCGGTAACTTTACCGGCGACGACATCGTCGACATCATCTTCGACCAGCCGCAGTGCGCGACGTTCTTCGCGACCGGCCTGATCAACTATTTCGTGTACAACGATCCGGAGCCGGAACTGGTCAGCGCGGTCGCGGCGCTGATCCGCAAGAACGACTACAACCTCGCACCGGTCCTTTCGACCTTGCTCCGCAGCAACGTGTTCTTCAGCGATCGCGCCTATCGGGCGCTGGTCAAGAGCCCGGCCGAGTTCGTGGTCGGCGCGCACAAGGCGCTCGGTCTCGCGAAGATCGACGACGCCGCACAGCGCGCGATGGCGGCGATGGGGCAAGTGCTCTTCTATCCGCCCAACGTCGCGGGTTGGCCGGGCGGTCAGAACTGGGTGACCAGTCAGATGGTGATCTCGCGCCAGAACTTCGTCGCCGGCTTGGTGACATCGCAGGTGATAGATCAATCGTCCTGGCTGCCTTCGGTTCCGTTACAAGCGCAACCGGCCGCCAAGGCGCTGATCGCGTCGATCCTGCAGGGCGACGCGTCGCCGCTTGCGTCGGCGCAACTCGCCGACTATCTCAACGGCACGGGTGAGTCTGCGATGGGTATGCTCTCGGGTGAGAATCGCGACGAGCGCGTCCGCGGCGCGGCCTATCTCACGATGGCGATGCCCGCCTTCCAGTTAGCGTAGGGGATGACCATGAAACGTACGTCGTTCTTACTCGGTGCTCTGAGCGGGCTGACGGTCGTCGCCAATGCAGACCACATCTTCGCACGCGCACTCGCAGACACACCGCTGCCGGGTCTTCCCGGCGGCGCCGGTCGAACGCTCGTTCTGATCAATCTCCAGGGCGGCAACGACGGCCTCAACTGCGTCGTCCCGCACGGCAACCCGGACTACTACCGCGTCCGTCCGTCGCTTGCGATCGCCCAGAACCAAGTCCTCGCGATCGACGCGCAGCTCGGTCTGAATCCGAACATGCGCGCCTTCAAGGCGCTCTACGACAAGGGTTCTGTTGCGGTCATGCAAGGCGTCGGCTACCCGGATCCGGACCACTCGCATTTCCGTTCGACTGAGATCTGGCAGACGGCTGCGCCGGACAAGTATCTGCATACCGGCTGGCTCGGGCGCTACATGGACGAAGCCGGCCTGCCGGAGAGCAACCTCTTCAACGGCGTGGCGCTTTCGCAAGTGCTGCCCGAGGTGATGATCGCGGCTAAGACCGACGTGCCCGCGATCCCGAGCGAACGTGGCTACGGCTTGGTCTCAGATCGCAACGCCGCTTCGCGCGCCGCGTATACGCAGATGGTGCGCGACGCGCGGCTCCCGTTCCAATCCCCCTATCTCTCCCACGTGATGGAGATCGAAGATCACTCCCAGCGCGGTTCGCAAGAACTGCCCAAACTGATCGCGGGCTACAAGCCGGAGGGTAGCTATCCGGCGACGGCCCTCGGTCGGAGCCTCTCGCTCGCGGCCCAGATCGTCGGGAGCAAGCTCGGCACCAAAGTGATCTACGTCCAGCACGGCTCGTTCGACACGCACGTCTCGCAGGTGCAGACGCAGAACCGCCTGCTCGGCGAGTTCTCGGATGCGATCGGGGCCTTCTACGCGGACCTCAGCGCGCATGGCATCGAGAACGACGTGTTGACGATGACGTTCTCGGAGTTCGGACGCCGGATCGAAGAGAACGGCAGCCGCGGCACCGATCACGGCGAGGCGAGCCCGCTCTTTCTGATCGGCGGCAACGTCAAGGGCGGTATGTACGGCGCGGCGCCGGACTTGAGCAACACCTCCAACGGCAATGTGAAGTTCGGGACCGACTTCCGGAGCGTCTACGCGACCGTGTTGGAACGCTGGCTCGGCAGGCCGTCGCAGAAGATCCTGAGCGGGAGCTTCGCGACGTTGCCGGTGCTTTCGTAGACAGACGGGCGGGATGACCGCCCTAATGGTGACATCCAAGTTTTCCGGCATACGGTTTTTCGCAGGTGGGCCACCCGGCCGGGCGAACCTGACCTTGGTCGGACCTGAGTTGCTGCTGGTCCGCTCGGCCCAAGAGAATCGGAGAAGTAGCCGTTTTCATGGAGATCGTGGAGGAGGGGCCCGAGGCCCCGGTTGATTTCGTGCGGGGTGTCGCTTGAAGCAGTTTGCCGAACCGTCGGCGTTTTCGAACGTCGTCCCGCTGAAAGAAAGCGGGCTACCCCCCAAGGGCACACCGAAGAATTACTTGATGGCGTGGTTGCTGGTCATGCTCAAAGAGCGCGATCTGCACGGCTACGAGATCATGAAGGCGCTCAAGGAGCGCTTCGACGTGATCTCCGATCCGGGGTCCGTCTACCGCGCCTTGCGTCAGCTCGAGCGCGAAGGCTATATCTCATCCTGGTGGGATTCGAAAGAGCAGGGCCCGGCCCGGCGCGTCTACACGCTGGCCGAACCCGGCACGACTGCGCTCGGTCTGTGGAGCACCGCGCTCGAACAGTACCGCTCGAATCTCGACGCGTTCTTCGATCTCTACCGCGCCTAACCACATGACCAGCGTGCTCTTCCTCGGGACGGGCGGGGCGCGTTTCGTGGTCGCGCGTCAGGTACGCGCATCGGGCGGAATGTGGATGCGTTTCGGCCAGACCCAGATCCATGTCGATCCCGGCCCGGGGGCACTCGTCCGGGCGCTCTCGCAGGTCCCCCCCTGCAATCCGCGCGAACTCGACGGGATCGCTCTCTCGCACAAGCATCTCGACCATTCGGGCGATGTGAACGCGCTGATCGAAGCCATGACGGCCGGCGGGTTCCGCCCGCGCGGTACCCTGCTCGCACCGCGCGACGCACTCGTCGGCGAGTACGTCGTCTTGCCGTATGCGCAGAAGTTCCCCGAGCGCGTGCAGATCGTGGAAGAGGCGAGCGGCCCATATCGGATCGGCGACGTCGAGATCCGCACCTCGGTCCGCCACGTGCACTCGGTCGAAACCTACGGCCTGCACTTCACGCACGAGGGCTCGACGCTCTCGTATCTTCCGTGCGGACGCTACTTCGACGGGCTCGCCGAAGACTACGCGCGGCACGAGCCGGATACGCTGATCGTGAACGTATTGCGCTATGCCGATTCAATGGACGTCGACCACCTGGTCTGGGCGGATGCCTGCCGGATCGTGGAGACGGTCAAGCCGAAGGTCGCGGTCTTCCAGCACTTCGGGACCAAGATGCTCGAAGAAGACCCGGTCCGGCTCGCGCAAGCGTTCGAAGACGCGTCGGGAATCCGCGCGATCGCCGCGCACGACGGGTATCTGCTCGACGTCGCGACTGAGGTGAGCGCCTTTGCCGGTTGATCTCGCGCGGCTTGCGCCCCACGGCGCGAGCGCCTTCTTCAAGCAGACCGAACGCGAAGCGCAGAAGACCTTCTATGCGTTCTCGGTGATCTGGCACGAACAGACGCACGACGTCGCCGCGATGGACGGCGAGACGATCATCGGTGCGGTCCGCGTGCGGATCGCAGCCTCGCTCGCGCACGTCGAGCGGATCGTGGTGCTGCCGGTACGTCGGCGCGAAGGCATCGGGCGCGCGCTGTTAGCAGACGCGGCCGACCTTGCGAACTACTACAACTGCCACAAGATGACGACGCTCGCGCCCCATCGCGGCGAAGCCCAGGCGTTCTTCGAGGGCTGCGGTTACAAAGAAGAAGCGGTGCTCCCGCAGCATACGTTCAAACTCGATATGGCGGTCTTGCGCTTCTTCTTGCTCTAGCGGGCCATCCGGTCTTCGGATGTTTCGCGAACACCGAGCGGATCCGCGGCACGCGCCGCACGAGATTCGCGTGATCGCGTAGCGATCCGTCGTAGAGCAGGATCATCCCCGAACCACTGCTCGCGGTGACGGCCGCTCCGCCCGAACCGATCGAAGCCCGAGCGTCGCCGCCGCTTCCCTGTACCTCCGCGCGTCCGGTGAACTCGGTCTGGACGGTTCCGGTCGCGCTGTGCGCGCCGATCTGCGCGTCTCCGCTGATGCCGAGCGCGACGTCGCCGTTCTGCGATTCGAAGCGCGCGAGGCCGGGCACGAACGTGCCATTGTCGTAGATCACTGAACCGAAGACGGACGTCACCTCGATCTGTCGGGCGGCACAGTCGGAGAAGAAGATTAGTCCGATCGCGTTGCGCGCGCGTAGCCGCTCAAACGATGAGGCGGTCGCGTCGATCGGCCCGCGCACGGTCTGGACGAAGCCGGTACCCGAGACATCGTGCAGATCGATACCGCCGACGCGGGCGCTCAAGAAGAACGCGCCGTCGCGATAGCCGTCGAGGGAGATGCTTCCCCGGCCGATCGCGCGCGCCGAGATGAAAGCGGCGCCGGACGGAACGGTGAGGGTCGCGTCGCCGTCACCGCGTACGACCACGGCGTCGTGCGAGACGGTCGCGAGTCGCGGCAGGATCCAGACTTCGGCGGATAAGATCGCATCGCCGCGCGGCGTCTTAACGGACTGCGACCACGCGGGCATCTGCCGCGGGATCCGGCCCGCGACCACATTCGCATCCAGATGCTGGGCGTTCACGCCCGCCCCGGCATCGACTTGTACGGCGTTGCGATTCCACGTCTTGATCGTGATCGAGCCGCTCCGCAAATTGATGTTGATGACGGGCGAGGTACCGGTCTGGAGCACGGTCGGTTCGGCCGACGCCGGACCGGCGACGGCGACGAACAGGATCGCGAGCAAGACCGCGCGGCGCATCGTTTAATTGTACCTGCGTCGCGCACCGAAGGTCATGAGGATTCGGTGAGCGCGGGAAAGGTCGTGACGAAGAGCGACCCACCGCCCGGCGCCGCCAATGCTTCGACCGTTCCGCCATGCACGCGCGCGATCGAGCGCACGATGGCGAGGCCGAGACCCGTGCCGGGCACGATCCGCGAGCGCGCGCGGTCGGCGCGGTAGAAGCGATCGAAGACTTGCGCGCGCTCGTCTTCTGGGATGCCGGGGCCGGTATCGCGCACCAGCAGACGGACGTTCTCATCGTCGCGTTCGACAGTCACGATCACTTCGCCGGCATCGGTGAACTTGATCGCGTTGTCGATCAGATTGCTCGCGAGTTGTCGCAATAGAAGCGCCTCGCCCAGAACGCGCCCCGGATCGTGTCGAGCGACCTGGAGTTTGAGGCCCTTTTCGGCGGCGCGTGGGATCGCGCCGCGAGCCGCCTCGTCGACGATATCGGCGAGCGCGACCGGCCCTTTCGGGATGTCGTCCCCGCGGTCGGCCTTGGCCAGCGTGAGCATGCCGCCGACCATGCCGGCAAGCGAGCCGCTCTCGCGCACGATCGTCTCGAGCGACTCGAGCCGGATACGTTCGTCTTTGTCGCCCCAACGGAGCAACATCTGGGCATTCGCATTAATCGAGGTGAGCGGCGTCTTGAGCTCGTGAGATGCATCCGAGATGAACTGGCGTTCGCGCGCGAAGGCTTCGCCGAGCCGGTCGATCAGATCGTCGAACGAGTCCGAGAGTAGGCCGATCTCGTCTCGACGCGCGACTCGCGCGTGCGGTTCGTGGGTGAAATCGGTGCCGGTCGCGCGCATCGCGTTGGCGAGTTGGTTGATCGGGCCCGTGATCTGGTCGGCGAGCAGGATCGAGAGCGCGATCAGCGCGATCACGGCGCCGAACAGGATGAAGACGATAGCGCTGCGGGTCTGATCGAACGTGTGTTGAAGCGCGTCGAGCGGTTCGCCGACGTGGATCGCGATCGCACGGCCGTCGAATGCGAGATAGCGGTCTTCGACCAGGTACGCGCCGTTCGGGAGATCGACGGTACGATAGAGCGGGCCGGAATTCTTGACGGTCAGCGCGGGATTCGGAGCGAAACGCTCGCTGCCGAAGTTGGAGCTACGTGCCAACAGCGCGCCCTGGTTCGAGTCGATCTGGACGTACGTCGTCGGCGACTCCCAACGCGCGATGTTCTGGCTGTTGGTGACGGTATCGTATCCCGAGGTCTCCGGGGGGAAGAGCGGATTGCTTGGAGGGAGAGCCACGCGCTCGATCTCGCCCATGGTCTGGTCGACGCGCACTTGCGCCTGCGCGTAGAGGATGTCCTGAAAGCGCAGCATGATCGCGAAGCCGATCGCCCCGATCGCGATCGCGAGCAGCAGCGCATAGGCGGCGGCGATCCGCCACTTCAGCGATGCGAACATCTAGCAGCCCTTAGTCTTTGATCGCGTAGCCGACTCCGCGAACCGTCGTGATCAGCTTGTCGTCGAAGTCTTCGTCGATCTTACCGCGCAGATAGCGGATGTAGACGTCTATCAGGTTCGAGTCGCCGAGGAAATCGCTGCCCCACACTCCGTTGAAGAGTTCGTCCCGGGTGTGCACCTTGTTGCGGTGGATCAGGAGATACTCGAGCAGCGCATACTCCTTGGCGGTCAGCTCGATCCGGCGGCCGGCGCGGTGCACCTCGTGACGATCGCGGTTCATCTGGAGATCGCGGTACTCGATGGTGGTCGACTGCGGCGCACGTTCGCGCAAACGCGCGCGGACGCGCGCGAGCAGTTCTTCGGTCGCGAACGGTTTGGTGAGGTAGTCGTCAGCGCCCAGGTCCAGACCCGCCACCCGATCCGGGATCCGGTCTTTGGCGGTGAGCATGATGACCGGGACTTTGCTCTTGGCGCGCAGGCGCTTGCAGACTTCGAGTCCGTCCATGCGCGGGAGCATCAGGTCGAGGATGACGAGATCGGGTTCCTTGAGCGCCTTTTCGAGGCCCGCGAGGCCGTCGCTCGCCGTGTCGACGAGGTAGCCCTCATGTTCGAGTTCGAGTTTGAGAACGCGTGCGATCGCGGCGTCATCTTCGACGACGAGGATGTTGAACGGGCGAGCCGGTTTCTCCATATGACTCCGTTGTACGGAGTCAGCGACGCGCAATCTTCCCAAAAGCGGGGGTGGTTTGATTAGCCCATAGTGAGAGCCAGACGGCGACCGAGCCACCAACCGCGATCCACCACAGCGTGACCGTGTTGGAGAGGTCGTTGCCGACCACTTGGAAGCCGGACTGCAGATTGCCCGCGAGCGCCGGTAATCCGCCGGTGACGACCGCCCAGGCGACCCACGCGACGACCGCGAGAGCGGCGCCGAGCGCGACGATCTCCCACTGCTTGAAGATCACCGGGGCGCGATAGCACGTGCTGGCAAGAATACTGCCGCGCAGGTCTGCGGGCGGCTCCTCGAGGTCGAGCGCAAAGAGCGCTCGCTCCAGGTCCTCGTCGCTATAGTTGTTCATTCTGCTACCTCGGTGATGTGGTCGCTCAGGAGCTTCCGGAGATGCTCCTTCGCCCGGAACAGGTGGGTTTTTACCGTACCCAGCGGGATGCCGAGAACCTCGGCGATTTCGTCGTACTGCCGTCCTTGCAGATGGTAGAGGGTGATGACCGTGCGATACTTCTCCGGCAGGGCATCGATGGCCGCTCGCAGGCGGCGGCCCTCGTCGGCGGCGATCGCCTCGCGTTCCGGTCCGGGGGTCGGGTCGGCCCGTTCGGGGAGCTCCTCATTGCTATAACGCTTCCGACGGTTCAAACGGTCGCAACAAGCGTGATAGACGATTGCGAAGATCCAGGTCGAGAACTTGGCGCCTGGTTTAAAGGTCCGAAGCGACCGGAACGCCTTGAAAAAGGCCTCTTGGGTCGCGTCGCGGGCCTCCTCCACGTCTCGGAGGGTACGATAGGCCAGGTGGTAGACCGCCCGGTCGTACCGCTCGACGAGTGTCGCAAAAGCCTCGGTGGTGCCACCGAGGGTCATTGCCACCAGGTCTGAATCGGACGGACCGGTCGCCGTGAGGTCTATGACCGGTGCCTCCAATAACGCTGCGGACACATCTCAGATACGTTCAAGGAAGGGCTATGTTTCGCGGACCGGGCCGACGGGGCCGCTCTGAAACATGGCGGACGCCCCGGCGTACATGGACCGGAGGCGAAAATCGCACATGTTGGTCATCCCCACGACAATCAAGACTCTCGGCGGGCGTACCCTAGCCGCCATCGACGACGCTAACGGCGCTCAGGCGCTCCGTCCCACGTTCGGTGGATGGGGACCGAAACTCTGATGGGCGCGCGTCTTCCGCTGGTCGCGATGCTGGTCGCGGCGGAGGTGGCGATCGTCGGCTTTGCGATCTACTCGTTCGGCTTCCACGGCAACACGGTCTTCGCAGCCGGCGGCTTCCATAGGATGAACTATACCGCGCCCACGATCGCGCCGCTCGCGGTCGGTTCGTCACCGCGCATCGCGATCGACGATCCTTCTGACCGCGTCTACATCACCGCCTCGAGCGATCGGAGCGTCCACGTCGTCGACCGCACGGAAGTGCGTGGCCTCCTGTGGGGAACGCCGAACATCTCACCGTTGAAGGTGGAGCGTACGGCCGACGGTATCTCGATCACGCGGAGTGGCAGTAGTTCGATGGTCGCCATGGGCTATTCGGACGAACGTATCGACGTCCAGGTTCCGAGCGACGCGATCCTCGCGATCGCCCGCTGTGGCGGCGCCGATATCGCCGGCGTGACTGGCGGCATCACGGCGCGTTCGGTCGACGGAAGCATCTTGCTCGCCGACGCGGGCGGTGCGGTCGATCTGCGCGACGACGACGGTCGCATCGAGGCGCGACGCGTTACGAGCAACATCTTCGCCGCACATACCGATAGCGGACGCATCATCCTCGACACGGTCGTCTCGCCCAAGATCGAGGTCTCGACCAACGACGGTCGGATCGTGGCGACCTTGGCGCCGAGTACCGACGTCACCGTAGCGGCCCGCACGAACGACGGCCGCATCTACCGCGAGGGCTCGCGCGTGGGCGGCGGCGACACGGACTCTCAGAGCCAGACCTTCTCGGTCGGATCCGGGAGCGGGTCGATGTCGCTGGTGACCAACGACGGAAACATCTCGATTTTCACGAACGGAGCAAAATAGGATGAGTGGCGAAGCAGTCGGCGCACTGGCGATCGTGGTTCTCTTCGGCGGCCCTTTGGCCGCCTGGATCGTCCACCGCGTCTTTGCGCACGCAGAATACATGGAGATGATCCGCAGTGGAATGACCCCGCCTCCGGATGCTCGGGCGATGCGCCGCGCAGCCCAGCAGGGCTGGTCGTCGCCGCCTCCAGCTGGCCAGTGGGCTCCGGCCCCGCCGGTCCCACCCCAAGGGCAAGCCATCCCGAACGCCTACGGAGAGTATGCGGGCTACTATGCGCAGCGGCAACTCCATCGCGGCTTGGTGACGGCCTTCGTCGGGCTCGCGATCCTGATCGGATTGACGATGGGTCTGGGCACGGGTCCCTGGATTCTCGGCGGGCTGATCCCGATGTTCGTGGGCCTGGCTCAGATCATCACGGCCGTGATGAGTGGCGCCCAGCTGGGTATCCCGACCGCCAATGCGGCCGGGCAAGGTTTCGGCCAGCCGAGCCAGCCTGGTTCTTTCGGACAGCAACAGCAACAGCAACCCC
>JALYSX010000054.1 GCA_030854585.1 Vulcanimicrobiota bacterium | reverse complement strand
GCCTGACGGCGAGCTGTGCCAGTCTGTAATGCACTGAGGACGCGTCGAACCCGCGCGCGAGCGCGATCTCGAACGAGCGCGCGGCTTCCCCATCGTCGCCTAACGCCGCAAGCGAGACGCCCAACCTGTACCATGCCGTCGCGTTCTCGGGAGCTGCAGCGACCACGGTCCGATAGGCCGACGCGGCAGCAGCGTAGTCTTTGGACCGGTACGCCGCGTCGGCCGGGTCGGTTTGGGCCCCGGCGGCGCTTGCGAAGCCGACCACGAATGCGAACGCGATCGATAGCACGACACGAGTCATGGCGCTCGCTTCGTCGCTCGAACCGTTCGCCCCGCGTGTGCATTGGGAAACGATGACTGTCTCCCAAGCTCCACTCGCCGACATCGTCATCCGGGTGGCCTCGAAATGGTTGGCGTCGCCCACGCGAAGGACAGCGCGAACCGCTGCGATAACCGACGCCGCTGCTGCCAGCAACCGCCGCGTATCGCGCGGCGGCGCTCATAAACCGTGACCTACGGGTGCTTCTCGAGCGCCGCACAGCGCACGATCATGAAACCGAGCGGACCGTCGTATCCGATGGAGGGGAGGCCTTCGGAAAAGGAACCATCGGAGCCGATATCGCGGTCGGAGAGGTTCGGCGCGTAAAACATCACGTGCGGCGGAAACGCAAAGCCCGTACCATCGGGTGCGATGCCGTGAATATGCCCGGAGAGCATGTAGGCGACCCCGGGCCGGCGCGGTGCGGTGAACCGCCCGTTCTTGAGGCCGGCGACAATCTGCTTATCTATCTCCGCGATGGGTGTGCCTTTCATCAGCTCGACACCTTCGAACAGCACCGTGGGCAGAACCGTCGCCGTGCCCTCAGCATCATAGCACGTGGGCTTCAGGGCTCGAGGATGGTCTCGGTTTACGATGCAGGTGAAGCCGTTCGTGCTCGCCCGGACCTGTTCGAATCCCGTTGCGCGAAGTGCGTACACACCGGCACCCGCTTGTAGTCGGGACGGCGCCGCGCTTAGAGCCATCGAGATCTCGTCGGCCATCGGCGGCACGACAGGAATTTCATCGGCCGAGCCTGCGGGCAGCCGCACGATCGTGGCCATTGCGAATGCGAAGCCCGCAAGAAAACCTAGGAGTATCTTCTGCATGTCCACCTCAATTGTCGCAGTCTGTTCGGCGCTTCAGCGGCAGCACATGCAACGGCGAACAACTCCGACTCCATCATCCGCGCCGAAAGGCGCTAACACGATGGTTTGCCTTTTTGCAATTCTGCTGGCGATGACGATGTCGCACCCCGCGCCTGAAGGGATAGGCGTCGACCCCAACGGCCGAACCGCTAGCGCGGCCTTCTCATCAAAGCTCCATGCTAAGCTCCGAGTGGTACGAACAAGCGGGACATTGCCGCGCGCATCGATCGTTGTTGCTATCGTTTGCAACTTTGAGGCCGCCCGGGGATGCTTCACTTACAGATCCTCACGGCGTCGTTTCGCGTCCATGACGAGACGGCCGGTTTCGACAATTGGATTGCCGGCGCCGACAGCTGGCAGCGGCCGCTTACGTCCGATATCGTCGGCGTCGGGCCATATCTGGCCGATCGATATTGCCTCGATGCCCGCCGAGATCAGCGCTTTGGCATACTCCGGCTGGTGGCTATTGTCAACTACGAAGCGACCAACCGCGGCGCTCCCACCAGCGATGAGGAGAGCAGTGCTGCCTAAGAATATGCCGACCGGGCTAGAAGTATCCTATGCTGTGCTCTCGAAAAGCGGCGCCTTCATGCAAGGTGGACCTTCCCGCAGCAGCTGTCCAAAAGCCGACGCACGGGCCACCTGTCGGCGGAACAGGTCGCGGAACGTCGCGGCTCACGTTGGCTTAGGACTGGGGTAAGCGGTGTCGCGATTCTATCGTCTGATCGAACTTACAAATATGCTCGGCCCGGTAAGGCGTGCGGGCGATATGCGGGTTGCAACGTACCCCGACGATTCGTTTGCCGAGGATCCCGCGAAGGCCCAAGATCCACGGTGGAAGGTTAGATCATGCGCCGCGCATCGCGCGATGTGGTAAATGCGCCAAGTAGCTTCTCTACCACTTTGTCCTCGTCCTAGTCGCGGCTACTTGTTGCGTGACGCGTTGCCTGACGGTTATTGTTCGAACGGCCCCGGATGGCCGCGAGAAAT
>JALYSX010000047.1 GCA_030854585.1 Vulcanimicrobiota bacterium | reverse complement strand
GCCCGGCCTGGTATCACGCGCTCACCGCCGATCCGCGCATCGTGCAGCGCGGTTATGCGCAGCTCGATACGTGGCGAAAGACCGTTCAGCTCGCACGCTGCGGGCGCGTGCCGGGCATGAAGTATTTCCAAGCATCCGCAACGCTGGAAATCTGGCTGCAGCACCTCGAGGGCGAGAGTACGGTCGCTCACTCGGCCAGCTTCGAATTGCTTGGGAAGGACCCCATAAAGACCGCGACGTAACTGGTCAGGCACTGCTAACGCTTTGGAGGTAATTCATGAGCTCGGACAGCCTACGTGAAACGCCCGAATCTCGGTACGAGAGCCCCACGATGACCGTCGTCGGCATGGTGAGCGAGCTTACCGCCGGCCCCATTACCAAAGATTCCGAGACGTCGGGTGGCTTCAAGGGCACAGGCGGCGAGCATGCGCCGCGCACGGACGATACTCGCGAATAGGGATACGTCATCGTCGGAGCGCACGTATCGCGCTCCGACGATGACCTCGCTCGGAAAACTCGGTGACCTTACGGCGGGCTCTTCCCACAGGGTTCCCGAGGACTCGGGAGGATTCAAAGCTCTGCCTTTTTTTGGCGCGCCGGGCACACGCGACGCTCCGGAGCCCACGAACTCCCGCTCGAGATCGACATAGCGCTTCGCATATCTCTCAGAGCTTAGAAAGTTCGAGTGTCATATGAACGATCAAGACCTAGCGTACCACGCACCCGTGATGATCGCGGTCGGGAAAGTCCAGGAACTTACGGCTGGGCCCACTCTTGAGGAGAGCGAGCCTTCGGCCGGTTTCAAGTCTTCTTCGTCGCGCCAGGCTCCTCGCGTCGACGCACAAGACCGACACCGCTTTGACCGCTTGGAAAGATCGGATGCCATATGAACGAGCAAGCGCTTTCGGAGACGACCGACCTAACGTACGGCGCACCCGTGGTGATGCCGGTCGGAAGGGTTCACGAAATTACGGCGGGTCCCACCGACCCCGCTAACGAGAGTTCGGGCGGTTGGAAGTCTGACTCGTCGCGCCACGCTCCGCGCGTCGACGCACAAGACCGCTAGGGAATCAGCCGATTCCAACGCTCCGGGCCGGGACACGCTGCCTCGGGGCGATCGGCTTCGACGAGAGCCGCCTCGCGCGCGAAATCCAGGCCGTCCTCGCGCTCGAGCTGCATCCATGTGACGACGCGGTCGGCGATTGGCGATTGCGCACGCTGTGGAAGAGCTACGGCGCCGAGGCGGAGCCCGGCGAAGCCGAGATGCGCCGGCTACTGCCGTATATCGACCAGCGAATTGCGGAGACGTTTCACACGCAACACGTCACGCTGGTCCGCGTCTTTACGGCGAGCCGTGGCGGCTTCATTCGTCCGCACCGCGACTGGACCCGTTCGCAGCGTGCGTTCACGCGCTTTCACATCCCGCTGCAAACGAACGATCGAGCGTTCAACTCCGAGGGCGACGTCGTCTTTCACATGCGCGCCGGCGAGATATGGTTTCTCGACGGGGCGCTTCCGCACAGCGGGGGATGCTTCGCGGAAGCGACGCGCGTCCATCTCGTCATCGACTTCGACCCGTCCGTTCCGATGGAGGCGCTCTTTACCGCCGACGTGCCGCGCGATCCACGCCGGCCGGTCTCGGTCGCGAGGGCACCGTTTACCGACGACGACCTGCGAGCCGTTCGAGAACTCGCCGCCATCGCGAGCGACGCGAACCTGGACGCGATCGCAAATATGCTGGGTGCGCTGCATTTCGAACGAGCCGTGAGCTGCGCCGCCACGTACGACTGGCTGTTGGAGATTGCGCGCGGCGCGGGCGGCGCGCGCGTCATGGAGCGTGCGCAGAAGCTGAAGAGCGCGTACATCGGCTCGCCGGCCGAGCTCGAGGAAATGCTTGCGTGATCACGTCCCCTCCGCGAGCCGGCCAAATCGGAGCGGTGGCGCTCGATGCCGAGCGCTTGTCATCCGCCATCGACGCAATCCTCGCCGCCGAGATGCAGACCTGTGTAGGCTACGCGGTCGGGCAATGGAGCAAGTGTATCCTGCTGGATCGTCAACGCGACGCCGGCGGAACGCGAAGCGCGGCGAGCACTCCCTACATTTCGGAGCTGCTGGCCGACAATTTTGCGCTGGAGTTCCTGGACTGTGCGCAGATCTTCGCCGCGAAGCGCCGCAGCTACGTTCGGCCGCATTGCGACTGGCCCGGATCGGCGCCGCTCTATACGAGAATACACGTCCCGCTGCAAACGGACGAGCGCTGCCTCAATTCCGAGGACGACATCGTCTTTCACATGGGCGCAGGCGAGATCTGGTTCGTCGATCCTAGCCGGCCGCATAGCGGCGGGTGCTTCTCGAACGGAACGCGCCTGCACCTCGTTCTCGACTTCGATCCGCACGTGCCGCTGGCGCAGTTGTTCCGCGACAGCAATGCATACCAGCCTTCTGCGATGTGCAGCCTCGTTGCGCGCGAGCCGTTCGACGACCGTCATCGCGCAGCGATCTACGGGCTCTCGCGGATCGCGAGCGACCTTAACTTTTCACTCATCGCCGATATTCTCGGCTCGGTCCACTTTGAAAAGCAGGTCGGTTGCGCAGCGATGTACGATTGGCTCATCGAGATCGCCGAACGTAGCGCGGACCGAGCCCTCGTCGCACGGGCAACGGCTCTCAAACGAACGTTTCTAGGCCCGTTCGGGTCCGCTTGATGCCTACGCTGACACAGCTTTGGCTGTATCCGCCACTCGCGTTCGCGCGCCTCGGCAATGCCGATACGCCGCTCGATTCCTTTTCCTGGGGCCCCAACGACGACACGCCCAGGGGCACCGGGACGACGTCGATACAGCCTGCGGAGACGTTGTCCGTTCGCGAGGACGGAACCGTGTTCTCGTGGATGCCGGCGCACATCTGCTTTCAGGACGACGGCGGAATGCGGCCGGTGTGCCCGTTCTTCGAGCTTCACGGTGAATGGAGCGACGCCGACGGAACCCACCGCGGCCCGATAACGCCCGCGGTGGTGGACGCCTCGAGACTTCGTTGGCGCATCGACGTGGCGAATCTCAAGCCGTTCAACATGACGAAAGACGAGCGGACGAAGATCGAAGCGTCCGTCACGATAGCCGGCGACGCAGCGGCGTCCGCCGTCGAACTCCAGGGAAGATCGCCGCAAGGCCTGGCGAGCCCGCTCGTCCCGGTGGACCGCTACATCCCGCTCGGCTTCGTCCGCTTGACGCGTCCGAACGAAGAGTTTCCAGGTTTCCGACTGCGCTTTACGCCGGGCCGAGGAAAGTTCTTCGCCCCCCCGAGCCTCCCGGAATCCTGGAAATCGCAAATCCCGCCGGAGCAGCTCTTTCTCAACGGCGACTCTTCGTGGTGCACGTGGAAATCCACGTCGAGCGATCCGCGCGCGGCTCCCCGGGGTCAGTATGCGCAGGACGGCGCCGGCAGAAGTCTCGGTCTCGTGGACGATGTGTGCGACGGCGTTCTCACCTGCAGCATCGACGGTGCGGACGTCGCGCCCGCAGTTGCGCGAATCGTCGTCGGGCCGCCTGATTACGCGCCGGACCGGAGGCCGCCCGTCTCCCTCGCCGACGGGCTCAAGGACCGGGTCGATCGTGCGGAGGTTCGCGATCCG
>JALYSX010000043.1 GCA_030854585.1 Vulcanimicrobiota bacterium | reverse complement strand
GTTTCTCTGAGAGGCCCGCATCAACTCGATCGAGCGCGCGATCTCGATCGAGCGGAGGAGCGGTTCGCCTTCGCAGCCCTGACCGAACGAAACGATGCCGTCCTCGACGCGTTCGAGATGATGGATGCCGATGCGTGCCAGGTCGTTCGCGGTCGGTTCGTAGACGATCCGTTCTTGCGGCGAGGGAAGACCGGCGTCCGGCTCCTGCTCGGAGATGCAGCCGATGCAACGTGCGTTGCACTTGGGCGAGACTGGGAGCGCCGCTTCGCCACGCTCGAGAAAGACGTTCTGCGCGGTAAAACAGCCATACTCACGCGAACAGAGCGCGACCTGACGGAGCACCTGGTTGGCCGGGTCGGTCGCGAGTCGACGTTCCAGGATCTCTTCGAGTTCGCCGTTCCCGAAGTAGCGCGGCTGCCAATCCTCGCTCTCGTCGGTCCGCATCGCCGCTACGTAGAGCTCGTCCTCGACCACGCACGCAAACGTATAGCCGAAGAGCGGTAAGGTTGGCGCGTCCGCTTCCTTGCGGTATGCCGGAACCAGTAAGCGCGTGTAGCCGGCCGGGAGCATCGCAGCGAGTGCGAAGCGACGCGACGCCTTGCCGGTCGTCGTGAGAGGACGGCGCCCGGGCAGGATCGTCGGGACGACACCCTTCGGCGCCGGGATCAGTTCGCCGAGCTCGACGCGACGCTCGATCCCGCCGTCCGCAAGCGGTTCGCGTGTCTCGTCGAAGTAGATGCGCGCCTTATTGTCGCAGTACGCGAGACCTATTTCGCTCATAAGCGCTTCTCGAAGACGCGCTGGCTCTTGGGCGACCCGTAACCGTTGCGTTCGTAGAACGGGTGGGCACGCTCGCGCAAGACGTTCGAACGGAGGCGCAACATCGAGCAGCCGGCTTCGCGAGCGAAGCGCTCGACCCGCTCCAGCAGCAATCTGCCGATTCCACCGCCGCGGAACTCGTCGTCGACGACGAGGCCGTGTAGCTCGGCATGGCGCGTTGCGATCAGCGTCTCGTCGATCGCGACGGTCGCCCAACCGACCACCCCGACGCGGGGCACGACCGCGACGAAGATGTCGAAGTCGGGATCGCGACGTGCGATCGTCCGTTCGACGTGTTTGAGCGGGACCTCGTAGCCGAGTTGCACGCAGAGCGCCGCGATACGCGGTGCGTCCGAGGCGAAAGCTTCGCGGACGTTGGTCTCGGGATCAGGCGCGAACACGGGCTTCGCTATAGAGCACGTCGCCGTCAAGCGTGCGGACCGCGGGGCCGGTCAGCGTCGCAGGACCTCTGCCGTCCCAATCGATCACGAGCCGCCCCCCCGGCACCTCGACGCTCACCGGCGACGTCGCGCTGCCGGCAACGATCGCGGCGGCGGCGCACGCGACCGCGCCCGTCCCGCAAGCCATAGTCAATCCGACACCGCGTTCCCAGTGTTTGACGTCGAGTCCCGCGTCGGTGCGCACCGCGAGGTGGACGTTGATACCGCCGGAGTAGTGCCGGTCGAGTTGTACGCGCTCGGCGAGCTCCGGCAGATCGATGTCATCGAGGTCGTCGACGAAGATCACGAGATGCGGGTTGCCGACCTTCACGTACCAGACGTCGTAGGTCTCGAAGGTCCGTCGTTCGGCTTCCGGCGTCGAAACCTCGAGCCGCACGTCGAACGCGGGATCGCCGCGGAGCACGTCGGCCTTGATCACGCCCGCCATCGTCTCGACGCGCAGGCGATCGCCTTCGCCAGCTTCGGTCAGAAAGCGCGCGACGCAGCGCATGCCGTTGCCACACATCTCGGCCTCGCTACCGTCGGCATTGATGACGCGCATCTTCGCATCGGCCACGAACGAGGTCTCGATCGAGAGGAGCCCATCCGCACCGATCGCCGAGCGGCGATCGCAGACAAAGCGTCCGAACGAGACGATGTCGGAGATACCGACACCGCGGTTGTCGAGAATCACGAAGTCGTTCAACGTGCCGTGCATCTTCGTGATCGGCACGCGGCCACTCACAGGG
>JALYSX010000023.1 GCA_030854585.1 Vulcanimicrobiota bacterium | reverse complement strand
AGTGCGGCTCGAACTTTTCGCGGTCGCCGAGTCCGACCACGAGCACGCGCCCGAAAGGTTGTCCCTGCGCGTGGACCAAGGCGGTCTCCGCGAGCTTGCCTTTGATCTCGCCGCTCTTCAGGATCTCGGAGATCGCCCCGCCCAGTGCGTCGTCGGCGGCTTTTGTCGCACCGTCGAGCGTCCCATCGTTGAAGACGGGGACGACGAGTGCGCCGGTGCGCATCTTGACGGGCGCATCGTGGGCGATACGGACTTGCATGTAAACCTTTCGCGTGGGTGAAAGAGGAGCTTGATGGCCCCAAAGAGTGACCAATTTCAAGCGAAGGACGCCTATTCCCGCGCGGGCGTCGATATCGCCGCCGGAAACGCGGCAGTCGCCCGCTACAAGGACGTTTTAGACACCTGGCGCCACCCCGATCAGCTCGACGCGATCGGCGGATTCGGAGGCCTCTTCAAACTTCCGGGTGACGGCGAGCGGGCACTCGTCGCGTCGACCGACGGGGTCGGGACGAAGATCCTGATCGCGGCCGAGTTGCAGCGCTACGACGGCGTGGGACGAGATCTCGTCAACCATTGCGTGAACGACATCTTGGTGGTCAACGCAACGCCGCTGTTCTTCCTGGATTACTTCGCGGTCGGGAAGCTGGACCCGGACGTGGCGGCGGCGGTCGTGCAAGGTTGCGCGAACGCGTGCCGCGCGCACAACTGCGCATTGCTCGGTGGCGAGACGGCGGAGATGCCGGGAGTGTATGCGCCGGGGCACTTCGATCTGGCCGGAACGATTGTCGGGATCGTCGATCGCGCGAATGTGCCGCAGCCGGAGAGCGTCGAAGCGGGTGACGCGATCATCGGCTTGCCGGCGGTCGGACTGCACACCAACGGCTACTCGCTCGCGCGCGGCGTGCTGCCACGCGAGGAATGGGAAGGGCCATTCGAAGGCGGCACGTACGCCGACGCGCTGCTCGCCGAGCATCCGTCGTACTTCACAGAAGTGCGTGCGATCCAAGCGGTCGCAAAGGTGAAGACGATGTCGCACATCACCGGCGGCGGATTGCTCGAGAACGTGCCGCGCACGCTGCCGGCGCACGCCAAGGCGATCTTCGAGCAGTCGCGCTGGAGCGTGCCGCCGATCATGCGCGAGTTGGTGAAGCGCGGGAGCCTCACCGTCGAAGAGCGCTATCGCACGCTGAACATGGGCGTCGGCTACACGCTGGTCGTTCCGCTCGCGGATGCGCCCGCCGCGCTTGCGGCGGTGCCGGGCTCGATGGTGGTCGGCTGGATCGAGAACCGGATCGGCGACGAAGCCCAGGTGGTCGTGCACCCCGCTCGCGACTAGCGTGGAGCAGATGGTGAACTTGCTCGTCGACCTCGACGAGCGGTTCGGACCGGATGCGCTGGCGAGTGCGCTGCGCGGGATCGAGAGCGCGGGCTATCGCGCCGCGCGTCAGCACGCCGATGGTGACGAGCAACTGATGCCGTGGATCGACGAGGTCTTCGGTGGGACGTGGAGCTCCGAGGCCTATGCCGGCGACAGCGTCATCGCGTACGGCCAGGACGGCCATGCGGCGTTCGCGAGTTATGCAGCGCAGGACTTGGAATTTCGTTGGCTACGCGGCGTCGGCGCGGAGGCCGGGGTCGGCATCTTCGGCCCGTTCGGCGTCGCGCCGGAACATCGCAAGCGCGGCATCGGTCCGCACTTACTCATCGCTGCGTTGGCGTCGTTGCGGGAGCAGGGCTACGAGCGCGCGCTCATCCCCGCGGTCGGCGAAGAGAGACTGGTCGAGTACTACGCACGTCACTCGGGCGCGCGCATCGTCGAGACGTTCGAGAAGAGCGCGTTCTTCGCGAAGAGCTATCGCACGCTCGTGCTGGCATCTGGGAGCGGCACCAACTATCAGGCCGTGATCGACGCGGTGAAGGCGGGGCGACTACCACTCAATATCGCGGCGCTTATCTGCAACGTACCGGACGCGGGCATATTGGCGCGCGCGAAGGTGGAAGGCACGACGGCGCATGTCATCGCGTGGGATCGTACGAACGAGTCACGCGCGGCATTCGATGCTCGCCTGTTCGATGCGGCGATAGAAGTGGGACCGGAGCTGGTGTTACTGCTCGGATGGATGCATCTGTTCGACGATGCATTCGTGCGGCGGTTCGCGGATCGCACGATCAATATCCATCCGGCGTTTCTGCCGTTCGCGCAGCAAGACGACGAGGTCGCGCTCTCGGACGGGACCTATCTGCCCGCGTTTCGCGGCGCCCATGCCGTGCGGGAGGCGTTGCGTGCGGGCGCGGGCTGGATCGGTGCGACGGCACACGAGTTGAGCATCGAAGCCGATCGCGGTCGGGTCCTCGTGCGCAAGCCCATGCGTCTACCCGCGGGCGCCGATCTCGACGGGGCGATGACCTTGCTCCGCCCGATCGAGCAGAAGGTCGTCGCTGGCGGGATCATGCGCTGGGTCTACGAGCGCTAGCGTCCTTCGAGACACTTCGCTCCTCGGGATGACAGCCTGGCTGGACGTGGCGGGCGGGTTGACAGGCCTCGGGCTTCGTGGTTAACTCTCGGCAATGCTCGTTCGTGCCACGTTTGCTTATTGGTATTTCAGCCGTCCCGTCGGGTCGGTCTGAGGCCGTTTGCGCGCATAGTACGAGTCAGCACTAAGCAAAATCGCAAACCCTCGCCGACCGGCGGGGGTTTGTTTTTTTATACGACCAAGAAAGAACATTATGGAAATCGCGGCGGTCTATCAGGGGGTCGACGGGGCGTACTCGCAGCTGGTGTTGCAGGGCTGGGCGGCGGGGCGCGGCCTCACGATCAAGACGCACGGAGCCTCGACCTACCGCGAGGTGGCGGCGGCTTTGGCTGGCCTGCGGGCTGACGTCGGTGCGATTCCGATCGAGAACGCGATCGTCGGGACGGTCCGCGAGGGGTACGATCTGTGCGCCGAGTTCGATCTCGAGCCGATCGCCGAAGTGCTCTTGCGCACCGATCATCGCTTGCTCGGCGTCCGGGGCGGCACGCTCGAAGACGTCCGCGAGGTGCTCGCGCATCCGCTCGTGATCAACGAATGCGGGCGCTTCTTGGCGTCGCTTCCGCACGCTCGAGCGATTCCGTGTGAAGACACCGGCATCGCGGCTCGCGAAGTCGGTCGCGGCGGCAACGCCTCGATCGCCGCGCTCGCACCGGCCTCGGCCGCGCGCATCTACGATCTCCAAGAGCTGGCTCGCGATTGCGCCGACGATCCACGTACCTACTCTCGCTTCATCTTAGTGCGCTCGCGCTTGAATACGCTCGACGCGCCTCCGCCGGGCGAGAAGCGGAAGACTTCGCTGATCTTCGCGCTCCCCGATGCACCTGGAGCCCTGGCTCGCGCGCTCTCGCACCTGGATACCAACGCGGTCAATCTCTCGAAACTCGAATCCAAGCCGTTGCTCGGCCAGGGGAACGACCACACATTCTACGCCGACCTCGACGGCGACGCGCGCGACGCGAACGTGGCCAAAGCCCTCGAAGGTATTCGTAGCGTTGCACGAAGCGTCACCGTGCTCGGCAGCTACGACGCGCACGTCGGACCGCCGATGGGCACCGACTCGGTCGAACTACCGCTCCGACCTACGCTCAGCGAGGCGCCCGTCCGCGTGACCTCGGCGCGGGTGCCGCGCATCGAGACCAACTCCGCCTACCCGCGGGTCGCGCGCGAATCCAAGCCCGAAGGCAGCTTCATCAACGTCGGCGACGTGACCATCGGCGACGGGACGTTCACGATCATCGCGGGTCCGTGCTCGGTCGAATCGCGCGAACAGATGGTCGCGACCGCGCGAGCGGTCAAGGCGCACGGCGCCGTGATGATGCGCGGCGGCGCGTTCAAACCGCGGACCAGCCCGTACGCGTTCCAAGGTCTCGGATGGGAAGGCGTCGATCTGCTCGCCGAAGCCGGACGAGCGGCCGGTATGCCGACCGTGAGCGAAGTCATGACGATCGATCAGGTCGAGCGCATGGCGGCGAACATCAGCATGCTCCAAGTCGGTGCGCGCAACATGCAGAACTTCGATCTGTTGAAAGCCGTCGGCCGGACCGGACACCCGGTGCTGCTCAAACGCGGTCTTTCGGCGACCATCGAAGAGCTGCTCGCGGCCGCCGAGTACATCCTCTCGGAAGGCAACCCGCACGTCGTGCTGTGCGAACGCGGCATCCGGACGTTCGAGACCGCTACCCGCAACACGCTCGATCTCTCGGCCGTGCCGGTGCTGCGCGAACGAACGCATCTGCCGATCATCGTCGACCCGAGTCACGGCATCGGCGTGCGTCGCTGGATCATGCCGATGGCTCGCGCCGCGAAGGCCGCCGGCGCCCACGGACTGATCCTCGAGGTCCATCCGAATCCGCCCGAAGCCAAGAGCGACAAAGAACAGGCGCTCACGTTCGACGACTTCGGCGCGATCGTGCGCGAACTCGACGCCATCCCGACCGAGCGCATGCACGCGCGGGCCGGCGCGTGATCGTTCGGATCGGCGGAAACCCGCGATTGCGCGGCGAGGTGCGGGTTCCCGGTGATAAGTCGATCGCCCATCGGGCGCTGATGCTCGGCGCGATCGCCAATGGCTGGACGCGCATCGCCGGGCTCTCGCGGGGCGAGGACGTCGCGTCGACCATCCGGGTGCTCGGCGATCTCGGTGTCGCGATCTCGCGCAACGGCGAAGCGGCGCTCGTGCAAGGTCGCGGCCTGGCCGCATTCGACGCGCACGGCGCGACCTTGGACTGCGGCAACTCGGGGACGACCATCCGTCTGATGACCGGCGTGCTGGCCGGCATGGATGGCCAGGCGGTGCTGACCGGTGACGCATCGCTCCGGCGTCGGCCGATGAAGCGCGTCGCCGAACCGCTCGCGCGTCTGGGTGCGCGCATCGAACTGGCCGCCGGCGGGGTCGCGCCGATCGCGATCGTCGGGACGCAGTTGCAAGGCGCCGTCTGCGACGTGAACGTCGCGAGCGCCCAGGTGAAGACCGCCCTGATCTTCGCGGCGCTCCACGCGCGAGGGACGACGCGCCTGCGCGGCGCGCTTGCATCGCGCGATCATACCGAACGGATGTTGCCGCTCTTCGGTGGCACGGTCGACCGCGATGGCGCCGACATCCTCATCCCGGGCGAACAACGCCTGCGCGGCGCCTTCGTCCGCGTGCCGGGCGACCCGTCCTCGGCGGCGTTCTGGATCGCGGGTGCGGCGCTCGCGCCGGGCAGCGACGTGACGGTGCGCGATATCTCGATCAACCCCACCCGCCTCGGGTTTGCACGCGCGCTTGCGCGGATGGGCGCGGACCTGATCGTCACCGGTAGCGACGACGGGGCCGGGGAACCGATCGGTTCGCTACAGGCCCGCGCGAGCTCGCTACGAGCGATCGAGATCGGCGCGGATGAGGTGCCCGATCTGCTCGACGAACTGCCGTTGCTGGCAGTGCTCGCGAGCCAGGCGCATGGACGCACCGTCGTGCGCGGGGCGATCGAACTGCGGGTGAAGGAGAGCGACCGGATCGCGTCCATCATCTCGATGCTCGGGGCGCTCGGTGCGAAGGTCGAAGAGTTCGAAGACGGCTTCGCGATCGAGGGCTCGCAACGGTTGCATGGCGGCACCGTCCAGACGCACGGCGACCACCGGATCGCGATGGCGGCCTCGATCGCCGCGCTGGTCGCGGACGGCGAGACCGTGATCGAGGATGCGGATTGCGCCGGCGTGTCGTATCCGGAGTTCTTCTCGACGTTTGCGGGATTGGAGAGTGCGGCGTGAGCGAGTTGCGGGTGCGCGGAGTCCGCGGAGCGATCACGGTCGAGTCGGACAGCGCTGCGGAGATCGTGGCCGGGACGAAGCGTCTGCTCTCGGAGATCATTGAGCGGAACGGGATCGAGACGGAAGAGATCGTCTCGGTGCTCTTCAGCCTGACGGCCGATCTGCGGGCCGCGTTCCCGGCGCTCGGCGCGCGCGAGATGGGCTGGACGTTCGTGCCGATGCTGCATTTCACCGAGATCGCGGTTCCGGGCTCGCTCGCGCGCTGTATTCGGGTGCTGATGCACGTGAACACGACGCGGACGCAGGCCGAGGTCGAGCACGTCTATCTCGGCGGCGCGAGCGCTTTGCGGCCGGACTTGAGCGGAGCGCCGAAGTAGCGTGCGGCTCGCGATCCTCGGGCGTGGATTGATCGGCGGTTCGATCGAATTGCGCGCCAAAGAACTCGGGTGGAAGGTTCGCTGGCACGATCCGGCCGACCCGGAGGGCCGCTCCTTCGAAGATGCGTGCGCGAAGGCGCAGACCATCGCGATCGCAGCGCCGCTCGGCGCGACGCTCGCGCTCTTGCCCCGACTCGCCGACGCGACCGCCCGCTTGATCCTGGATGTGGCGTCGGTGAAGGCGCCGGTCGCGCGAGCCGGACGCGGTGTGCCGGGGTTCGTCGCAACGCATCCGATGGCGGGCAAAGAGCACGGCGGAGTTGAGAATGCGGAGGCGGGGCTGTTCGCGGGCCGGCCGTGGGCGTACGTTCCTACCGGCGACGATGCGCTCGATGGGCGCGCGAGGGACTTCATCGAAGCGATGGGCGCGCGCGCGTTCGCGGTCGATGCGGAGGCGCACGATCGGGCGTTGGCACGAAC
>JALYSX010000198.1 GCA_030854585.1 Vulcanimicrobiota bacterium | reverse complement strand
ACTGCGGTGCGAGTTGCCGTCCGGCTCGACCACGAGTAGACCGCCCGGCTCGCCGTCGCCGAGCAGATAGGCGATATCGCTCGACGGGCGGTAGCGGAAGTTTGTATCGTTGGCGCGCGTCTGCTCGCCGCCGGCCGGAATCACCAGATATTCGCCCGGAAACGCGCGCGAGAGCGCGTCCCGTCGCGCGCGATGGCGTGCGAGTTGTGCGTGAGCGGCGCTCGCGGGCGCGGCCTTCGCCCAACCCGAGGCCATGAACTCGATCAGGGCCGGAGGCGTGTCGCTATCGTGGCTTGCAGCGGTGGTTAGTGGTTCGCGCGTATCCATAGGCTCACGCTTCGGCACGGCGAATGGGAGTCCGCCATGCCGCGCCTTCGCCCGCTCGCCGCCATCCTCGCCGCGCTCGTCGTGCTCTGCGCCGGGTCGCGCGCGGCCGGCTTGCAGACCCATACGCTCCTGGTCGTCAATGAGGGCAATGAGGCGATCTTCGCACTCCGCCTGGGCCACGATTCCACGCCGCCGGTCTGGAGCGGCGACCTGCTCCCGTTCGATCGGGTGATCGACGTGAGCGAGGGCCGCGCGATCTCGGTCTCGGTCGACCCTGCCGACTGTATTGCAGATCTGCAGGCCGGCTACCGCGACGCCCACGCGATCGTGCTTAAAGATGTGGATCTCTGCACCACCGACCGCGTGAACTTCCAACACTAACGCTAGAGGGACGGCCTGCGCTAGTGAGCGGCGAGGAACGCGTCGATCGCGTCCGAGGTCGCTTTGGGTTGATCGTACATCGCGAAGTGGCGCGAGTTCGGTATCACGACGACGGATGCTTGCGGCGCATTCTTGATGATGCCGGCGTAGAACGCCTTCTTGGCATCCGCGGTCGGCAAATACTTGCCTTCGAGGGTCGCATCGTAGGGCGCGAGCAGAACGATCGGAACGTTCGCTTTGATGAGATCTGGGCGCGCATCGAGTTCGAGATCTTCCTTGAACCATTGCGCGGCGGCCTTCGGATCGCTCTTGCCGGAGAGTCGCGCGATGGCGGCGACGTCGCTCGGTGCGGTTACCAGGTACGGCAACGTACTCTGTTCGTACGCGGCGAAATCGGCTTGCGGCACCGCAGCCATCTTCGCGGCGGCCGCATCGGCCATCGCCGCGATCTTATCGGGCGTGCTGAAGATGTCGGTCGGATAGATCGGCAGGCCGTCGAGTGCGATCACGCCGCGCAAGCGCTCCGGATGTTGCGTTGCCAGGACGAAGCCGGTCGTGCCGCCGAGACTGTGACCGATCACGAACGGTTTGACGATGTGCTTTTGGTCGAGCAGAGTCCAGAAGTCGGCCGTTACGCGCGGGAAGAGCGGGGCGGCGACTGACGGTTGTCCATCGAAGCCCGGCAAGGTCAGCGCGTAGACGGTGTACTTCGAAGAGAGACGCGCGATCTCGCCGCTCCACTCCCACGGACCGCAGGTGAGTCCGGGAATGAAGATGACGGCTTGCGCGCCGGTGCCGAACTGTTGCACGTGGAGCGAGCCGACGTCGTAGGTCGCGCTTACGGCGGGGAGCGGCGGCGGGACGGCTGCGTAGGCCGGAAGCGAGGCGAGGAGGGCGAGAACGAGCGCGCCGAGCGCGCGTTGGGCGAAGGCCATGATGGAAGACTCCTTGGCTTGGGTGGATTTAGGTGGCGGACTCCGCGTCGAAGATATCCTCGACGGGCTTTCCGAACAGTTTGCTGATCCTGAACGCGAGCGGAAGACTAGGTGCGTATTTGCCGGCTTCGAGCGCGACGACGGTCTGGCGCGCGACGCCGAGCTTGTCGGCGACCTCGGCCTGCGACCAGTCGTACTCGGCGCGCAGGACGCGAATGCGATTCGTCATGTGTTGTAGTTGCGGGAGACGATGAGGCGACCGATCAGCCACGCGCCCATGAACGTCGCCCAGGTCCACCAGGCGGAGAGATGCGGCAACCCGGCGTTTTCGAGAAAGCCGTAGGTGACGGCCAGGAGCGCGGTCATGACGCCTGCGATGCCGAGCGATTCGAGTAGCACGCGGCGTTCGAACTCATCGGTCCGCCGGAAGTATTTGAGTATCGCGACGAAGACGAAGAAGACCGGCACGGCCGGCGCGATAGCGACCACGAACTTGAGCGGCCCCTCGAGACCGCGGTTGAGCAACCAGATCGCGGGGATCAGGACCGCCATATAGGCGACCATGCAGACCACGATCTCGAAGACGTACTTGCGGTTGGCGACGGTGGTGGGATTCGCGGAGTTCATACCCAGAGTGTACGCTTCAGGTGTCTATATGTCAAGTATACGCGACATAAAGTCATGCACAGACGACGGACTATCCCTGGAACGCCCGAACGCCGGCGGGCGGTTCCGCGCGCATGAAGGTTGCGATTTTGCGCAAATCGCCGGCACGTGTCTCGGTCGCGCGCCAGACCAGCGCGATTGCGCGGCCCGCTCGGTCGTCATCCAGTTCGCGATAGGCGATCAGGCCACGCATGGCCGACGGATCTGCCGCCGCAAGCGCCGGGATGACGGAGATACCCTCGCCGGCCGCGATCATATGTCGTAGCATCTCGAGCGAACTGGCATAGCGACTCTGGTTCGGACGGGGCTGCGGATCGCAGAGCGAGAGGGCCTGATCGCGCAGGCAATGCCCGTCCTCCATCAGCAACAATGAACCGCGCCGGAGGTCGCGCACGCGGACGCGATCGCGGCGCGCGAGTTCGTGCTCGCTCGGACACGCGAGCCGGAACGGCTCGAAGAAGAGCGGCTCGGCGACCAGTCCATCCGGCGGAACTGGTAGCGCGACCAGGATTGCGTCGAGCTCGCCGTGGCGTAGGAAGCGCAGCAACTCGTCGGTGGTGGACTCGCGCAAGCGCAACGCGAGTTGCGGGAAGCGCCGGCGCCCGAGCGCGATGACCGACGGCATATAGTAGGGTCCGAGCGTCGCGATCACCCCGAGCCTCAGCTCGCCGGTGAGCGGCTCCGCGCTGCGGCGCGCATCTTCTAGCAGACGCCGCGCATCGCCCAGGAGGGCCTCGGCCTGCTGCAGGATAGCCGCGCCGCGTACCGTCGGCTCGACCTTGCGCGTGGTCCGCTCGAAGAGCGCAACCCCCAGGACCGACTCGAGCTTGCGGACCTGCTCGCTCAGCGCCGCCTGGCTGACTCCGCAGTACCCGGCCGCCCTCCCGAAGTGGCGTTCGCGGGCGACGGCGACCGCATATTCGAGATCGCGGAGCGAGAGCGAGGGAATGGAGCCTCCGAGCATACCCGCTTATTCATCGGTTTTCCCTTACTAATCCTTTGGATATATCTATTTTACTTTTTTAATCCTTAGTGGTAGCGTCGAAAGGGACGACGCGATTGTTGCAACCCCGACGTGATTGGAGAGCGAACCATGGCCGACACCGAGATCGAGAAGAGCGGCGAGTGCCCGGTGATGCACGGAACACCGCGGGGTACGCATCTGCCGAGCGGGCTAATGACCAATGAAGATTGGTGGCCCGACCAACTGAACCTGAAGGTTCTCCACCAGCATTCGGCTGCGTCGAGTCCGATGGATCCGTCGTTCGACTACGCCTCCGAATTCGCGAAGATCGACTACGACGCGCTCAAGCGCGATATCGACGCGGTGATGACGGCATCCGAGCCGTGGTGGCCAGCCGACTACGGACACTACGGACCGTTCTTCATCCGCATGGCCTGGCACAGCGCGGGCACCTATCGCACCGGCGACGGTCGCGGCGGCGCCTCCTCTGGATCGCAGCGCTTCGCGCCGCTCAACAGCTGGCCCGACAACGTGAACCTCGACAAGGCGCGACGCCTCCTCTGGCCGGTCAAGCAGAAGTACGGCGATAAGATCTCGTGGGCCGACCTGCTCGTGCTGGCCGGGACCCGCGCACTCGAAACGATGGGCTTCAAGACCTTCGGCTTCGGCGCCGGCCGCGTCGACGTCTGGGGACCGGAGGAAGATATCTACTGGGGCGGCGAGGATACGTGGCTTGGCGACAAGCGCTACGCCGGCGATCGCGAGCTGGAGAATCCGCTTGCGGCCGTGCAGATGGGACTGATCTACGTGAACCCGGAAGGGCCGAACGGCAGCGCCGATCCGCTCGCCTCAGCGCGCGACATCCGCGAGACGTTCGCCCGGATGGCGATGGACGATGAAGAGACCGTCGCGCTTATCGCCGGTGGGCACACGTTCGGCAAAGTGCACGGCGCCGCCGATCCGTCCAAATATGTCGGCCCCGAACCCGAAGGCGCAAGCATTGAAGAACAGGGCCTCGGTTGGAAGAACAGCTTCGGCACTGGCAAGGGTGACGATACGATCACCAGCGGCCTGGAGGGCGCCTGGACCAACGAGCCGACGAAGTGGGACAACGGGTACCTCGACACC
>JALYSX010000192.1 GCA_030854585.1 Vulcanimicrobiota bacterium | reverse complement strand
GCGTTGTGGTCGTATAACATTGCCGCGGTGTTCGGCACGATCACGCTGGATCTCGGGATAAGCAACGGCAGCCAGGAGTATCGCGAGTGGGTGTGGTGGGTAGCGGCGTTCTTTCTGCTGGCCGTCGCCCTAAGCGGAATCGTCGTCGTCGCGACCGTCATGGCGCGCAGCGAGCGAGAGATATACGTTGCCAACTGGTACACGATCGGCGGTTTCATCTTCACGACGATCCTGGGCATCACGGCCGTGATCCCGTTCTATCAGTACGGCCTGGGGCAGGTCGCCGTCCAAGGCTTCTACATGCACAACGCCGTCGGCATGTGGTTTACGTTCCTCGCCCTCGGCGTGACGTACTACGCACTGCCGAAGCTGCTGAACCGGCCGATCTACTCGTATGCCCTCGGCGTGCTCGGGTTTTGGACGAACCTCGTTTTCTACCCGGTGATCGGTGCGCACCACTACGAGTTTTCGCCTCTGCCGTGGTGGTTCCAAACGCTCGCGATCGTGTTCAGCGTCGGAATGCTCGTGCCGGTCTGGGCCGGTACGGGCAACTTCTGGCTCACGATGCGCGGCAGCTGGGCGACCGTCCGCCGCTCGTACGCGCTGCCCTTCTTTGCCGTAGGCATCTTGTATTACTTCGTCGGCTCGACGCAAGGCACGATCGAGGCGTTTCGCAGCCTCCAGGCGATCTGGCATCTGACGAACTACACCGTCGGACACTCGCATCTCACGATGTACGGCTTTATCACCTTCATCGCGTGGGGCGGGATCTACGGACTGCTGCCGATGGCGACGGGGAAGCGGCCGTCGCCGCTGCTCGTCGGCTTGCATTTTTGGCTCGCGTTCCTGGGGGTGACGATCTACGTCGTGGTGCTCTCGGTCGCCGGCACCGTGCAAGGCATCGCGTGGGCCAACGGGGATCCGTTCATCGCCTCGGTCGAGGCGGCGGCACCGTACTGGAGCGGACGTGCCGTCTCCGGAACCATGATGCTGCTCGCGCACCTGATCTTCGCGTACAACGTCTGGCGGATGACGCTCGGTCCGACGCCCACCAGCACGTCGTCGTCGCCGCTGTCGCCGTCACCGGAGAATGCGTAACAGTGAGACGCCAGGGGATGGACAACGTGCGCGTCCTGGTCTTGAGCGCCGCCGGGATCTACGCGTTCATGGCGATCATCATGGGAATAATCCCGGGCGCCGTCTTGTCGAAAACGCCACCCGGGCCTGGTGTCGCGCCGCTCAGTGCGGCCGCCGCCCGCGGACGTGACGTGTATGTCGGTGAGGGTTGTTCGTACTGCCACACGCAGCAGGTCCGACCACTTGCCCAGGACCGCGTTTGGGGCCGTCCTTCGGCAGGCGGAGACTACGCCTTCGCGACGCCGCAACTGCTCGGGTCGGAACGGACCGGGCCGGACTTGAGCAACATCGGTGCGCGTCAGCCCAGCGACGTGTGGCAGTCGATCCATCTGTACGAGCCGCGCGCGCTCGTGCACGCGTCGATCATGCCTGCCTATCCCTGGATGTTCGTGACCAAGGACCGGGCGGCGCCGGGCGACGTCGTCGTCAACGTTCCGCCCGAATACGCGCCGCCGGGAAAAGTCGTCGTCGCGACGCGCGAGGAGCAGGACCTCGTCGCATACCTTCACTCGCTAAAGCAGCCGGCGCTTCTTGCCCCGGCTTCACCACGATGAACGGCATGCAGATGGGACCGCCGCACGGCGGCGACGTCCTCGGGACGATCGTCGTGGTCGCGGGCGCGATCGTGACGCTGTTGGCCTTCGTCCTGGCCGTTCGCGCGACGTTCTGGCCAGGCGAAACCGGTCTCGATCACCCCAAGAACATCATCTTCAAGGACGATCGTTGATGCAGCCGCAGCACGGCGATCTCGGCGCCGAAGCGGAGATGCTGAGCCTCTACCTTGACGGCGCAACGGAACCGTTCGCGACCTATCGCGCCCCGGCGACGGTCGACATCGACACGACCACGCTCGCCGACGGTGCCCATACCTTGCGCATCCAGGCGCGCGACGCCGTCGGCCACGCCGGCGTCAGAACGATTCCCTTCATCGTTCAGAACGGCCCCGGCATCACCGTGACGGGACTGCGTGCGAACGAACGGGTGGGCGGAACGGTGCGGCTCGCCGTCAACGCCTTCAGCGCGGACGAGCCGTTCGATCCCGTGCGCGCGGAGTCGAGCGGGCCGATTCCGGTATGGACGTGGGTCATGAGCGCGTTGATCGCGGCGTGGGCCGGCTGGTACGGCCTCACGGAGTTTCAGGAGCCCGCCACGTTCGCGCAGGGGAACGGCGGTTCCGTCGCCGCAGCAAACGCACCGATGCGCCACGAGGCAGCGGTGAAATACAGCGGACACGGAGCGGCCGCGGGCTTCGACTACGCCGCTATCGGACCGCGACTTTACTCCGTCAACTGCTCGGCGTGCCACGGCGCGAGCGGTGCCGGCGTACCCGGCGCTTTCCCGCCGCTCGCCACCGATCCGGTCGTAACGTCGAAGGACCCGAAGCGACAGATCGAGATCGTCTTGCATGGCCTTCGCGGACACGCGATCGCCGGAAAACCCTATTCGAGCGAGATGCCGCCCTTTTCTCAACTGGACGATAACGACATAGCGGCGATCATCGACCATGAACGCACGTCGTGGGGCAATAACGCACCCACGATCAACCCTGACGACGTGAAACGTGCCCGATGAACGCCGTCCCGAGTCCGCGATGTAGGCGTGAGCCACGATGGGCCGTGATAGATTGCGAGCGCGCATCGACTCTCGCGGGTAGACGGTTACGACAGTATGGCTGTTTTCGATAAGGCGCACCGAGCCGTTCACCTACCAGACGATCGCCGAGTCGCGTTCGTCTTACAGCGCCGGTACATCGTCTGGCTCGTCGTCGTCATCGCCGTGCCGATCGTACTCGCGTGGTTGCAAGTGCTGGCATTCGGAATCCATTCGGCCTTTGCGCCGGTCGGCGGCATCACCGCCAGCTCGCCGAGCGGGACGCCTCGCGGCTTCCCGATTTGGGTCCGCTGGACGCATTACACGAATCTCTTTTTTCTTTTTCTGCTCGTGCGCAGCGGTCTCTCCATTCTCATGGACCATCCGCGACTCTACTGGAACAACGACTGCACGCCGGGATCGGAATGGCTACGCCTCACGCCGCTGACCGTTCCGAACGATCGCGTCTGGACCGCGAAAGAGGACGCCCGCTATATTTCACCGCTCATCGCCCTGCCGGGGTACCGGCACACGATCGGCATGGGTCGGTCCTGGCATTTCATCACGGACTACGGCTTCGTCCTCACCGGCGCGATCTACGTCGCGATGCTGCTACTCAGCGGGCAGTGGCCGCGCCTGGTTCCGACATCATGGGCGATCATCCCGTATGCTTGGGAAACTTTCGTCCACTACGCGACCTTCCACTTTCCGATCGAGCCAGACGGCTACTACGCGTACAACGCGATCCAGCAGCTCGCGTACTTCGCCGTCGTATTCATCATGGCGCCGCTCTCCATCCTGACCGGAATCGCGATGTCGCCGGCTGTCGACGGTGCCTTTCCGTGGTACCCGCGCATCTTCGGCGGACGGCAAGGAGGCCGCTCGATCCACTTCTTGCTGCTCTGCGGATATTTGGCCTTTACCGTTGTCCACGTAAGTCTCGTGCTCGCAACGGGAGCCCAACGCAACTTCAACCATATCGTGTTGGGAACGGATGACACGCGGCCGCTCGGGTTGATCTTGGGGTGTATCGGCCTCGCCGTCGTGGTCGCTTCGTGGGTCCTCGCCTATCTCGTCGCCTGGAAATTCCCGCGTGCCGTCCAGCGCCTGCACAAGACGCTGGTCTTTCCGCTCGAATTGAGCATGAGCGCATCGGAGCGGTTCGATCCGCATGAACGCTACACGCGTGCCGACGTGTCGCCGTACTTTTGGCCGAACGGCAAGATGCCGGATTCGGAAGAATGGAATCGACTTGCCGAGCGCGACTTTCTCGACTACCGTCTGCGCGTCAGTGGCTGTGTCGCCAATCCCATCGAACTGTCCCTCGACGATCTGCGGGCGCTCGGCCACGACGAGCACGTCGCGCTGCATCATTGCATCCAGGGCTGGAGCGGGATCGCACAATGGGGCGGCATCTCGATGGTGCGACTCATCGGTCTCGTGAAGCCGCTTTCAACCGCACGCGTCGTTGTGTTCACCTCGTTCGGCGACGGGATTTTCGGCGGCGTCTACTACGATACGCAGCGACTCGAAGACGTCGTCAAGCCTGAGTGCCTGCTAGCATATGAGATGAACGACGTGGCGCTTCCGCATATTCACGGCGCGCCATTACGCCTTCGTGTGGAAAATCAGCTCGGTTTCAAGATGGTCAAATGGATCCGTGAAATCCGCTTCGTTGAAACAGCGAACGCGATCGGCGAGGGCTATGGCGGAAAGAACGAAGACGACGAGTATTTCGATCTCTTACCATATATCTAAGAGCGGTCATCTCCGGTCGGTGCATCCGTTCATAGTTGTAGCGGCGTCGCGACTACGCAGGGTCGCCATGTAGCTTCGATATCGCCGCGTCGAGCCGGCGCCTGAGCTGCAACCCGACACTTCTCTCGAGCGCGAGCGCTACATCGGGCCTGTTCCTTAGAAATGCCTGGAGCCGGTCGCGTGGCCAGCACATGACGCGAACGCGAGTTCGGACTAGGACATCGATGTCGGCGGACTCGTCGGCGCGCGAATCGATGCCCCCTACGAACTGTCCCTCGCCAAGCTCCGCTACCTTCTCGCCACGTTCTTCCACATCGGCGACGCCGTAGAGAATGACCGAAAAGCGCTGATGCTTGTTGTCGTGCTCGGCGATAGACGATCCAGGCTCCAAATCGTCCCATCGCCCGGTCTCGTAGAGATTCAGAGCCTCCCGCGCCGTCAATGACGGGAACGAGAGCTCTCTGAGCCTCTGCTCTTCCGCCGTCAGATGGACCGGACGTCTTTCGATGATCAGCCGGACGATCCAGCAGCCGTTGATCGCGACGAAAAGGAGATTCCAGACGATCGGCATCCACAACGGGGTCGGTTGCAAATAATAGTATGGCACGACCAAGAGCGCGGCTGCGACAGTCAGTATCCGCAGCCAGAGGATGTCGTGCACCGAGTACGACGTCAGATACAGAAGGTTCGCGATTGTGATCCAGACGGTGGT
>JALYSX010000383.1 GCA_030854585.1 Vulcanimicrobiota bacterium | reverse complement strand
TTCCCGTACCACGTCCGCGTCTCGATTCCGTCTCCGTCCAGTGCAACCCTAACGGCTTCCGTCATCTCTGCACTTAGCGTACGGACTAGCGCGTAGCAGCGGCTGATAGCGGGCCATACGATCACGTCTTCATTCAGGTCGCACTCGCGGGCCGCGATGCGATAGAGTGCCGCCACGCCGTCGAGCGCAGCGCGCTTCTGCGGCCACCCGTCCAGTTCGGCGAGACCGACGCATGCATGGATCTCGCTGAGCTTTCCGTTCACGCTCGCCGTCTCGCTCAATCGACTACCGTGAAAGCCGAAGTTCAACGCTTGCCTCACGCGGGCAGTCAGGCCATCGTCAGTGGTGAGGATGCCGCCGCCTTCGCCGATCGCAAAGCTCTTGGTGGCGTGCAGACTCAGTGCGACCGGGAGCGGCCCGACGAACGAACTTGGGGCGGATTCAAGTTGCTCGAATCCCGCCGCAGCGTCTATCACGACGGGTATACGGGTGAACTCCGAAAAAGACTGCCAAGCGCGTTGTGCCACCGGCCGCCCGAATGCTGCGACGGGGATCACCACGCCCGTGCGGGAGAGCACGTCGCTACCCAAGAGCGCCTCCGGTTGCAAGAGCCAGCTATCGGCATCGACGTCGACGAAGTACGGTTCGTAACCGCATTGGGAAGCGGCGATCGCCGTTGCAACGAAGGTGAGTCCCGGGATGATCGCGAGCGGTCGTTCCGGTCGCGAGCGGCCGGCGCTCGCGAGAATCGCTCCGACGATTGCAATCGTACCGTTTGACGCCGCCGAAAACCGAGCGCCTTCTGCACCGATTTGCGCCGCCAATCGATCTTCGAACTCCGTAGCCAGCGCTCCGTGATTCGCATACGTTCTGGCGGCATCCATCCGCCGGAGATACGGCATCAGCGCTTCCGCATTCGGAAGCTTTGGCTTGAGAACGGGGATCCTCTCCCTGCTCCTCATGCGAGCCTTTCTTCCCGAAGCCACGCGTCAAGAAAGTCGGCAAAGGCGCATTCGACGATCGTAACGTCCGCGTATTGATTGAAGCCGAGAGTTGGATATTCCGGCTCATCGTTGAGGCGGAGCGCGTTACCGATAAAGACGGTCATATCCTCGCGCATCCTCTCCCAAAGTACGTGTCGGTCATAGAATCCCCAGTGTTTGAGCGCCGTACGCGGTCGTTCCTGGTTGTAGTAGTCGGCCCAAGCCGGTAGGGCAGCGCGGCGCTCGTCGGAGGTCCATACGCGATCGCGTATGCCCATTCGCGAAGATTGTCTGGTTAAAGCGTTCAACCTTCCCAATCGTGCATGGCCGGTATGGGTGCGTCCGGAGGTGACGGATGCCGTGACGGCTGAGGACGGCGAGGAAATCAACGCATCGAGAGACCTTCCCGTTGTCGTAGCACGCGTTCGATGGTTATGCCGTGACAGGCGAGCCACGCAATCGCGTTCCTCATGAACGCCGCCGTGTGTACTCCTCGCGCGCTCGATCTCGACGTAGGCCAACCGCGATGAGAGTCGTCGCAGACGTAGACGTGTTCCTAGCCAGCTCTCCTTACGCGCGCTACCGCCCGATCGCCGTGAACTCGATGCCCTGCAACGACGACCCTCCCGAGCTTCTTGATGTCAACATGCACGAGCTGACCCGGCTCGGCTTTTGTTCGTCGCAGCTGGCTCTTTGAAAACGCCTTGACGCGGGCCGGGTTCACGACGCTTACGCGAACTCCGCATCCGTGCAGATCCAGCGCGAGTCCAACCCAAATAAGCGCCGGTCGCTTCCATGCACACGTGGGCATCTGATCCACCGTTCGCTTTTAGTCAACGGCGGAGCTCGCGGCACCCGGGAAGTGCGTTCGCAAAGTTCTCTCTGCGCGATCGGTCGTCCACCAGGAGGTGGACATGGAAACCATCCTTGGAGATGTCGGTACCGAGACCCGTCACCACAGGCAGCCCCTCCGCGCATCCAGAAGACGAACCCCAAGATCAGCCTCGTACATGCAGGATCGAGCTCGAAAGCGCGTCCCAAGATCCCGTTCGATTGGCTCGTCAAAGTTGGTGCGGTCGCTGATCTGGGGACCGGGCTCTCTGGGCCCAAGGGCGCTTCCAGCGTGCCGACACCGTGGGCG
>JALYSX010000374.1 GCA_030854585.1 Vulcanimicrobiota bacterium | reverse complement strand
GCGTTGAACTCGGCGAGCTGCTTGCTGACCGGATCGACCAAGTTGCCGACCTTCTCGCTCGCGCGTGCGGCGGCCGTGTCGCCCAGCTCGTTCTTGGCGCGTTCGACCAAGGCTTCGATCGCGTTCGTCTGCGCCTGCGAGCGCGGCGCGGCGATCGCCCAGGCGACGGCTGCGCCGAGGATCAAGCCGATCGCGAGCGCGACCAGGATCGCGGTCATGCCGGCGCTCCGACGTATTTGCGGAAGAAGCCGACCGTGCGGACCCAAGCGTCTTCGGCGGCAGACGCGACGTATGCGGCGCGCTGATCGTCGAAGAACGCATGCCCAGCTTCGGGATAGATCTTGATGTCGTGCGGAACGGTCAGCGCATGCCCGAATGCGAGAACGCCTTCCGACGGGATCGAGGTGTCGCGCCCGCCGTAGCTCCCGCAGATCGGCACGCCGACTTTGGCGGGATCGATGTCTTTGACGGCACCGTAGAACGGTGCGGCGGCGGCGAAGATATCGGCGTTCGCGATCGTCTGTTGCAGTACGAGCGTGCCGCCCATGCAGAACCCGGTGATGCCGATCTTGGCTTGCGGACGCGCGACCTGACACCAGAGCGCCGCGGCGCGCAAGTCGCCCGCGACCTGCGCGGGCGCGAGCGCCTTTGCGAACGGCCGGAACACGGAGATGTCGCTCACGCCGTCGCCGGGTGGTTCGTTGCCGCGCGCGTAGAGATCCGGCGCGATCGCGATGTAGCCGAGGCGCGCGTAGCGGCGCACGACGTCGCGAATCGAAGTGTCGACGCCCCAGATGTGCATGGTGACGACGATCGCGGGCGTGGTGACGGTCGCGCGCTTCGGCCAAGCCGCATAGGCGGGCAGTTCGATGTCCGGCCGGAGCAACGTCAGGTGCTGGATCTGGATCGCCGGGTCGTTCTCGGCGACCAGTGGCGGATGGGTCGTGCCGAGACCTGCGGCGGTCGCGCGTCCACCGACGGCCAGGCCGACAGCGGCTACGGCCGAGATCCCGACAAAGGTGCGGCGGTCGAACGCGGGGTTGGTGGAGCGTGTCGGATCGATCTCGTCTGCCACGGTAATATCCTCGCTCTCTCTCTTCGCGCTTGGGGCGCGCGTTCCGGCAGGTTTGCGACCGCCCATCCGCGCAGGCCCACGTATGCGGACAGAACGGCTGATCCTCGTCATGGGTTTCGCGTTCGCGGCGGTCGCATGCGCGAGCGGCGGCTCGTCGCAGACACCTCCCGTAGCCGCCGCCAAACTCTACGATCCGGCGGCATTGCCGCCCGGACCGCTCGGAGCGCAGATCGTGGCCGGTCATGATCTGTTCGAGAACACCCACGCCAGGATGCCGTCGTACGTGACGGCCCGTATGAACTGCTCGGCCTGCCACGTGAACGCGGGAACGGTCGCGCGCGCCGGGGACCTGGTCGGCGTCTACGCGCACTTCCCGCAATGGAACAAGCGTGCCCGTCGCGTGATCGCGCTCCAGGACCGGATCGCGGAATGCTTTCTCTACAGCATGGACGGCACGCCGCCGGCACACGACTCCAAAGAGATGAACGCGATGGTCGCCTACATCTCGTGGATCTCGCGCGGCACGCCGGTGCTGGCGTCGCCCGATCCGGGCGTCGACTTCAAGCTGCCGGAGCCGAGCGTGTCGCCGAATGTCGCGAACGGCGCGACCATCTACGCGCAGAAGTGCGCGTCCTGCCATCAGGCCAACGGCAACGGGCTCGCGCTTTCGGTCCCGCCGCTCTGGGGACGGGACTCGTTCAATGCCGGCGCGGGGATGCATCGCCTCGGCGAGATGGCCGGCTTCGTGCACTACAACATGCCGCAGAACGCGCCAGGCTCGCTCACCCCCGAGCAGTCGTACGACGTCGCGGCATTCGTCCTGAAACATGCCCGCCCGGCCTTTGCGAAGAACCGCGCGGTCTCGTTCCCGTCGCAACCGGCCTCGTTCTTCTAGCGCATGAAACTCATCCCCGGCCTGCTCGCATGTATCGCCGTCGCAATCGTCGCGACGTTGCTCGGGCTGCGTTTGCCGGTCGTCGGCGGCGCGGTCTTCGCGATCGCGATCGGCTTGATCCTCGGTCTGCTCGTGGCGGCGCTCCGCGCACCCTCGGCGGCGATGCAGCCCGGCATCGCATTCTCGAGCAAGGTGCTGCTGCAGGTCTCGATCGTGCTGCTCGGCGCGAACCTCTCGATCGGGCGCGTGGTTGCGAGCGGCGCGCGCTCGTTCCCGGTGACGATCATCACCCTCGTGCTGGTGCTCGCCGTCGCGTACGTCGGCGGAAAGATGCTCGGCATCGATCGCGATCTGCGCCGGCTCCTCGGGGTCGGCACCGGCATTTGCGGCGGCTCGGCGATCGCGGCCGTTTCGAGTGCGATCGAAGCGGACGGTGCGACGATCGCGTATGCGATGTCGGCGATTTTTCTGTTCAACGTGGTCGCGGTGCTGACGTTTCCGTGGCTCGGACACCTGATGCATCTCTCGCAACACGCGTTCGGGCTGTGGGCGGGAACGGCGATCAACGACACCTCGTCGGTGGTCGCGGCAGGCTACGCCTATGGGCACGAGGCCGGCGACGAGGCGGTGATCGTCAAGCTGACGCGGACCTTGCTGATCGTACCGCTGGTCGGGTTCTATGCCTACAAGCGCATCGCGGCGGCGCGCGGCACGGGCGCGGTCGACTGGCGCGTGGTCGTGCCCTGGTTCGTGCTCTGGTTCGTGCTGGCCGCACTCGCTAATGGGCTCGGCTGGATTCCCGCGATCGCTCACCCCGCGCTTCAGACCCTCGCGCTGTTCTGCAT
>JALYSX010000355.1 GCA_030854585.1 Vulcanimicrobiota bacterium | reverse complement strand
CTCCAGGTCGGCATGTCGTCGATGCGCGCGCCGTCGAAGCGGATCTGGCCCGCGTCCGGCCGGTAGACACCCGTCACCGTGTTGAAGAGCGAGGACTTGCCCGCGCCATTAGGTCCGATGATGGCGGCGATCGAACCCGCTTCGATCTCGACCGAGACGTCGTCCAGCGCGACCAGCTTGCCGAAACGTTTGCTCACGCGCGAGATCTGTAGCAATGCGCTCACGGTTCGGCTACCACGGCTACGTCGCGAAGCTCTTCTTTCCGGCGCCGGTCCGGGAAGAGCCCGGCCGGTCGGAAGAGCATGATCCCGATCAGGATCGCGCCGTACAGAAAGAAGTGGTACGCGCCGAAGTCGACGTGGATATGCAAGACGTTCGCGATGCCATTGGCCTGTGGAAGGACGACGAAGTTCACCAGCGAGAGCAGCAGGCTCCCGACGATCACGCCGAAGATGTTGCCCATCCCGCCGAGCACCAACATCGAGACGATCAGAACGCTCACCTGGAACTGGAACAGCTCCGGCGAGACCAGGCTCAGCTTGGCCGCGTAGATCACACCTGCGACGCCGCTGAACGAGGCGCCGATCGAAAAGGCCGAGAGCTTCGCGCGGGTCGTGTCGATGCCCATGTGTCGAGCGGCCAGCTCGTCCTCGCGGATCGCAGCCCACGAACGCCCCAGACGGCTCGCGCGCAGGTTGCGAACGCCGAGAATCGTGAGCGCGATGACCGCGAGCGTGACGTAGTAGTACGGCAGCGCGCGTAGGCCGAACGAACCGCCGAAAAACGACGGGAAGTCGAGTCCGCCGATCCCGTTCGGACCGCCCGTCCACTTGGTCAGGTTCTGGAAGACCTGCGGCACGATCTCGCCGAAGCCGAGCGTCACGATCGCGAGATAATCGCCGTGCAACCGCAACGTCGGCGCGCCGAGCAGCAGCCCGAAGAGCGCCGCGAGCGTGCCGCCCACTAGGAGTAGAACCCAGAACGGCAGATGGAGTCCGAACTGCGGACTCGCGAGCATACCGTATGTGTAGGCGCCGATCGCGAAGAACGCCGCGTAGCCCAAGTCGAGCAACCCAGCGAAGCCGACCACGACGTTCAAGCCGAGTGCGAGCACGACGAAGATGCCCGCATCTGCGAGCACGCTGACGGTCGCGTCGCTCGCGCCGAACGCGGGCCAGAGCAACAGCGCGGCGCAGAGCGCGAGGAGGGCGAGCTTCTGCGCGCGCGTCATACCTTTTCCGTCACCGCTTGGCCGAGCAGCCCCGCCGGTTTGAAGACGAGCACGATGATCAGGATCGCGAAGACCGCGACGTTGGACCACTGCCCACCGACCAGCCAGGTCGAGAACGCCTCGACGATGCCGATGATAAAACCGCCGAGCATCGCGCCTGCGATGTTGCCGATGCCACCGAGAACGGCCGCGGTGAAGGCTTTGAGCCCCGCGCCGAAGCCGTTAAAGAACCAGGTCGATCCGTAGTACACGCCCGAGACGAACCCGGCCGCTCCCGCAAGCGCGCTCCCGATCAAGAACGTGATCGCGATCGTAAGGTTGATATCGATACCCATCAGCTGAGCGGCATCGCGGTCCTGCGCGGTTGCGCGCATCGCCTTTCCGAGGGCCGTCGTCTTGACGAAGTACTGCAGCGCGGCCATCAACGCGATCGCGAGGCCCACCACGAGCACCTGTTTGAGAGAGACGGTCAGCGGACCGAGCACGAACGACGGATTCGGCATGACCGAGGGAAAGGAGATCGGCGCCGGCCCCTTCCAGACCATCATCACGTTCTCGAGGACGAACGAGACGCCGATCGCGGTGATCAGCGGCGCAAGCCGCGGCGCGCCGCGCAAGCGCCGGTAGGCGAGCCGCTCGATCAGCACGCCGACGATGCCGCACAGCAACGCCGCACCGACGACCGCGATCGTGATGTCGACGACCAGCGCGATGCCGTGCAGTTCGCCAGAGACGCCGAGTGCCGAGAGAATCGCGAGCGCGAAGAACGAGCCGAGCGTGTAGACGTCGCCGTGCGCGAAGTTGATCAGCTCGACGATGCCATAGACCATCGTATAGCCGAGCGCGATCAGCGCGTAGATCCCGCCGAGCGCGATCCCGTTCGCGAGCTGATCGAGAAACGCGTGCATGGACCTGCTACTGCGAGAGGCTGATCTGTTTGATGAACGCTTCTTTGCCGTTCTTGAAGCCGTAAAGACTGATGAC
>JALYSX010000338.1 GCA_030854585.1 Vulcanimicrobiota bacterium | reverse complement strand
CTGGGCAAGCGCCTGGACGTGCTGCTCCAGCTCAACATCTCGCAGGCGGACCGCTTCGGGGCCTCGCCCGACGAGGCCGAGCGGCTCGCCGAGGAGATCCGAGCGCACGCGTCCCTCCGCCTGGACGGGGTCATGGCGATCGGCCCTATCGGCGAGGACCGGGCCGAAATATCCAGGGCATTTGCGCTCGCAGCCAAGACGTTTGCCCTCGTAGGTGGAAGTACGTTCTCGATCGGCATGTCGGGCGACTGGCGCGAGGCGGTGCGCGCGGGCTCGACGATGCTCCGCATCGGGACGGCGCTCTTCGGTCCCCGAACCGTCTAGGTCGCCTACGCTGAAAGGAGAGAGATCTCCAATGGGAATGTTCAGAAAAATCGGTACGTTCTTCTCGATGCGCGAAGAAGACGACGAATACTACGAAGACGAAGCGCCGGCGTCCAACGGACGCGTCGTGCCGCTCAGTCAAGCCTCGAACGCGCGTCGCTCGGGAACCGAAGTCAGCGTCTACGCGCCGCGTTCGTTTGCCGACGTCGTCGAGATCGCCGACGCGCTCCGTTCGCGTCAGGTCGTGATCATCAACCTGCAGAACGCGGATCGCACGCTCTTGCAGCGCGTCGTCGACTTCACCTCGGGCGTGGCCTACACGCTCGACGGCAAGATCCAGAAACTCGCCGAAGCGATCTACTTGGTCGTTCCGTCCGGCGTCGCGGTCAACGCGGCCGGCCTGCGCGACGCGATGACGGCCGACGGCACACTCGATTTCATGGCTAACAGAGGATAAGGTAGCAGATCAGCATGCAGAAGATCACGCCCGTCGATATCCAGCACAAGACGTTCAAGAAGGCTCTGCAGGGCTACGACCGGACCGACGTCGACCAGTTCCTAGACGACGTGATCGAGCAGCTCGAAGACGACGCGCATCAGCGCGCCGCCCTTCAAGCCGAGATCGCCGATCTCAAAGAGCGCATCAGCCACTTCAAAGCGATGGAAGAGTCGCTTCAGAACACGTTGATCCTCGCGCAACGAACGGCCGACGAGACCAAGGCCTCGGCTCACAAAGAGGCGGATCTGATCCGCGAGCAGGCGCGCGTCGCCGCGGATAAAGAGGTCGCGCACCACAACGAGTCGATCGGTGAAGTCCGCCGGGAACACCAACGTGCGATCGAAGCCTGCGAGAAGGCCAAGAGCGAGTTCCGCTCGCTGCTGATGACGCACATGGCGTTGCTCGAAAAGGCCACGCTGCCGGGTCTCGCGACCGACTCGCTTGCGCGCAGCACGCCGGCGGTTCAATCCACGCTGATCACATCCGAGGATGCGACCCCCGAGCTCGCCCTCGAAACGTCGCCCGACGAGACGCCCTCCGGGGAAACCCAACGCATCACCGTCTACTGACGAGCGTATCCAGACGGTGTCATCGTAACTAGCGCACCCTCGACGGTGTCACCCTGAGGAGCGAGTCGCAGCGAGCGTCTCGAAGGACGAGATCATGCCAACCGTAGCGGTTCTGCCCGGCGACGGCATCGGGCCCGAGATTACGCGCGCTGCGACCTCGTTGCTGCGCCAGGTGCGCCCGGACGTCGAGACGATCGAGTCGCCAGTCGGAGGCGCTGCAATGGCGCTCGGCAAGCCGGCCTTCCCCGACGAAACGCGCGCGCTCTGCGATAGCGCCGACGCGATCCTGTTCGGCAGCGTTGGGCTTCCGCAGTACGATGGTCTGCCGTTGCTGCAGCGTCCCGAATACGCGTTGTTGCTCTTGCGCGGCGACTACGAGCTCTATGCGAACGTCCGCCCGGTACGGGTGTTTCCCGGGCTCGAAGATGCTTCGTCGCTCAAACCCGAACTCGTGCGCGGCCTCGACCTGGTGGTCGTACGCGAACTGACCGGCGGCATCTACTTCGGTACGCCGAAGGAACAACGCACGATCGACGGCGAGGACGGCGCGGTCGATACGATGGTCTACAAGGCCTCGGAGATCGAACGGATCGCGCACGTCGCCTTCGACCTCGCGCGCACGCGGGACCAGCGCGTCACTTCGGTCGACAAGCAGAACATTCTCGAGACGTCCCGCCTCTGGCGGCGGATCGTCGTCCAAGTCGGCGTGCAATACCCCGACGTCGCCCTCGATCACCTGCTGGTCGACAACGCCGCGATGCAGTTAGTCCGCCGCCCCGGCGACTTCGACGTGATCCTGACCGAGAATATGTTCGGCGATATCCTCTCCGACGAAGCCGCAATACTCACCGGCAGCATCGGCACGCTCCCGAGCGCAAGCCTCGGCACGCGCAAGACGGAGCATGGTCGGTTCGGCCTCTTCGAACCGATCGGTGGCTCCGCCCCCGACATCGCCGGCCAAGGCATCGCGAACCCTACCGCCGCGATCCTGTCGGCGGCGATGCTGCTTCGCTTGAGCCTGCGGGACGAAGCTAATGCTGCACGCCTGGAACGAGCGGTGGAAAGAGCCTACGCGAACGGCGCCCGCACCAACGAGCTAGGCGGCGCACTCGGAACAGGAGCCTTCGTGGAAAAAGTTCGCGCCGGACTGTAGGCGTTCTAGACCTTCCCCGTCTCGGTGAAGAACAGTCGTCCGTGATAGTCCAACAGTCGGACCGTCAGCGTCGCGTGCTTGCCGGGGTTCTCGACGCTCCAGGCTTCTTTCCAGCGGCGCATCGCGTCGTCTTTGATCGCCTGGTCCGCGTCGTCGTCGATCGTCTCCCATTCGTTGAGATCGATCGAGACGTCCATCCGCGTGCCATGAACGTCGAAGCCGACGACGGTGTCGTTGTTGCCCTCACGCATCGGTTGCATGTGCGCGATTTCGCGCGGCTCGCTCGTAGCCTGCGACGATAGCGGCGCAGAGCACGCCGTCACCACGGCGAGCGCGAGGGCGGCGCAAAACACCTGAGAAAACGTCATAGTGCCGAACACGATTCGCTCATCCCGAGTCGCTACCATGCAGACATGGATGGTATGACATGGGCGTCGAGCGCGATGGCTGCCGCGCAGACCCGACTCGATATCGCAGCCGAGAATCTCTCGAATCTCTCGACCGCCGGTTATCACCGGCGTGAGGTGCGTGGCTTCCTACGTCCACGAGCGTGAGCGTCGCCGCGCAGGCCACAAACGGCAGGGGTCGACGCCGTCGCCGAGATGATTGACGTACTCGAAGCGCACGGCGCGCGTTCGAGGGCGCGGGCAAGGTCGTGAGCGCAACCACCTTCAGCTTCTCCGAGAGCGCGGCCTCGCCATTCCGGAGCCGACTAGCACCGCACTCCAGGTGAAGGTTTCCTAATCGCCGAGATCTACTAAAACGAAGGCCCCGCGGTTCCGCATTTCGCTTTGATCTGCGCTTTGACGGAATCCGAAAGATGTTCGCCTTCGCTCGCGGCTTGTCGATAGATCGCGAGGATGTCCGGTGAGAGCGCCGGCGTGAACGTCATCAGCGAGATGAAGGTACCGGGCGTCCCCATATTCATGACGACGACCCCATCGGCGCCACTCGGTTCCAAGACCTCATAGATCTGCCCTGGCGTCCGCTGGATCGTCGTGGCGATGCTGCCCGGCAGTTTGTCGCCGTACCACTTGACGATCGCCGCACCATCGCTATTGGTGCTCTGATACATCTTCATGGCCATGGAAGTGCCGCAGAACGTCGCCGAGGCAACCTGGCCCGGAAGCTTCGAAACGGTCGCTCCCGGATAGACTGGAAGCGTCGAGGCAGCGGCCGGGACCGCATCCGTTGTGGCCGGCGCCATCGAGGCAGCGGCCGGAGCGGAACTCGCGGCGGTCGAGCCCGCCTGTTGTGAACCCGAGCAACCCGCGATAAGCGCGAGCAAGGCAATAATTGCGAGACGATTCATGCGAGAGGCGTTCCGAATGCCGCTCGGCATGGCCTCTTCTCCGATGACGACTTTACCCGACGCTTAAATAGATAGTTGACAAACCCCGGGCCTGCCCGGTATTATCAACTACGTATTTAGTTTGGCCGGGAGATCTGATGAAGACTACCCTCGTCGCTCTCGTCATCGCCGTGCTCTGCGCCTGGGGAATCGGCTCGGCCCAGACCGCTGCAGCCTCCGATACAGTGGCCGTCCCGAGCACGACGACCGCGCCTGCAATCGACGGAGACCTGACGGCTGCACCGTGGCAGACGGCCGCGAAGATCGCGCTCGACCGGAACATGAAGGATCGCGCGGTCGCCAATCGGGCGACGACGGCCTATCTAATGACCGACAAGACCTATCTCTACGTCGGGTTCGACGCGCGCCAGACCGGCCCGATCCAGGCAGCTCAGCACACCAACGATACCGGCGGCGGGACCGATGACACCGTCACCGTCTATCTCTGGCCGAGCGACCAGAACGGGTTCGAATACACGTTTACCGCGAATCCGATCGGGACGCATTACCAGTCCTCGTCCGAGAACACGTCGTACGCGCCGAGCTGGCTCTCGGCGGGCAAGCTCGTGCCGGGCGGCTACACGGTGACGATGAGGATTCCGCTCGCAGCGATGCGCGGTGGCAGCAAGACCTGGCGCGTTGCACTCGAGCGCTACGCGATCGCGACGCTGGACGATTACGTCTGGCCGTACTCGGCCGCGAAGCAGAGTGCGGGAAGCATCATCTACGCGGGCTACGTGACGGGTCTCGAAGCGACCAAGACGACGGGGCGCCCGCAGCCGCGGATCGGCGTCTACGGTCTGGGCGCGCTTGCGTCGAAGGCGATCGGCGGCAGTACCTCGCGCGTCGGACTGGATGCTTCGATCCCGATCACCGCGACCACGTCGTTCGTCGCGACCATGCATCCCGACTACTCGAACGTCGAACAGGATCAACAGTCGATTTCGCCGACCGCGTTCGCCCGCTACTACAGCGAAGTCCGACCATTCTTCACGCAGCTCAACAACTATTTCGGAACGTTCAACTGCATCGGATGCCCCGGA
>JALYSX010000318.1 GCA_030854585.1 Vulcanimicrobiota bacterium | reverse complement strand
AGATGCAGCTGCGCATCGCGACCGAACTGAATCTCAAGCGGTTGATCGTCGGCGGCCTGGAGCGCGTCTACGAGATCGGCCGGATCTTCCGCAACGAAGGCATCGACACGACCCACAATCCCGAGTTCACCATGCTCGAACTCTACGCGGCGTACTGGAACGTGCACGATATGCTCGATTTCAACGAAGCGTTGATTGCGCATCTCGTCTCTAACATCACCGGCGGCAAGGACGAACTCCCGCACGGCGAGAGCGGTGCGATCTCGTTCAAGCGCCCGTTCAAGCGGATCGCGTATCTCGACGGCATCGCACAATACGGCGGTTACACCCGCGAGCAGTTGCTCGATCCGACCGGCGCCGCCACGATCCTCGAAAAGCTCGGCCTGCCCAAGTCGCCGACGCACGGACACGCGCTCGACAAGATCTTCGAACACGTCCTCGAGCCGCACTTGAACGATCCGACCTTCGTGACCGACTATCCGGTCATCATCTCGCCGCTGGCCAAGCGCAAAGAGGGCGACCCCGATCTGGTCGACCGCTACGAACTGTTCGCCGCGCAGATGGAACTGAGCAACGCGTTCACCGAGTTGAACGACCCCGACGATCAGCGCGGACGCTTCGAAGCCCAGATCGCCGAACGAGGGAAGGGCGACGACGAGATCCCCGACGCGGATTGGGACTACGTGCGCGCGCTCGAGTACGGCATGCCGCCGACCGCCGGTATCGGCATCGGCGTCGATCGCCTGGTGATGCTCCTGACCAACCAGCAGAGCATCCGCGACGTCATCCTGTTCCCGCTGCAGCGCCAGCACGGCTAACTCAGGGCAATCGCGGTACGACCGAAGGGGGTCTGACGATGGACGGACAGAAGTGCGAGCATCCGCAGTGCCGTTGTTATGTGGATCTCGGACAGATGTGGTGCAGCAAGCGCTGCGAGGAACTCGATGCGGCCGACGGCGACGCAGGAGCGTTCGAGAAGTGCGGCTGCAAACATGCGGAGTGTGAAAGGTAACGACAGTGAAAAAACGGGTGGTTCTGGCCGGGCTTCTAGCGCCGGCCATCTTTCTATGCGCGCTCGCAAGCGCGCGTGCCGGCTGACGGTCGTTTCTCACGACCTGGCCCGGATCTGGTAGCTGGTGCCGGCGGCGTAGCAGCACATCTCGGGTTCCCGCCCGCCCAAAAGGCAACCAATCCCTTGCAACCAATGATTCGTAGCCACGGTTATGGGAGGTATGGATTTAACAAAAGAATACCCCCGCAGCGTTCACGAGAAGCTGTTCGGGGTCGTACAGCTCGCCCGTGCCATCGATAAGGGCAAAGCCCTCGCGCACGGCAACGTCGGCGAGTACAACTACGACTGCAGCATGGATCAGGCCATCTTCGGCTTCCTCGGGATCGACCACGAGCAGTTGCTCGACGTCATCAAGAAAGCTCAGAACGACGGCGAGATCGAAGCCTATGTCAAACCGTTCGTCACGACGAAGAGTACTTCCGAACTCGAAGCATGGAATCAGGAATGGGTAAAGAGCACGCCGAGCAACGAGGGCTCGCAGAAGTACTTCAACGATCTACGCAGTCAGGTAGCCCCGGACCGCACGGACGTGACGGCTTGGGCCGACCTTCTGGACCTGGACGAGAAGCGCCCGGTTCCGATCCGCGAGACGGCGGCGGTCTAGCTCCCACCCGCATCAACGTACGCCTCGCCGTCGAGTACGACGGCACGGCGTTCGTCGGCTTGCAATTCCAGCCGGGACTGCGTTCGGTCCAGGGAGTGCTCGAAACGGCGCTCTCGCGGATCTTCGAAGAACCGATCCGATTGACGGCCGCGGGCCGCACCGATTCGGGCGTTCATTCCAGCGGGCAGGTCGTGAACTTCACGACCGCCCGCTCTTCGTTTCCGTTCGAACGTTTGCACCTCGCGATCAACAGCGCGCTTCCGAACGACGTCAGCGTCCGGGATGCGGCGATCGTCGGTGACGGTTTCTCGGCGCGCTTCTCCGCCGTCGCGCGATCCTACGTCTACGCCATCTTCAATCGGCGCGAGCCCTCGGCGCTGCTGACCACGAGCGCCTACCACGTCTACGCGGGGCTCGATCTCGATGCGTTCGGCGACGCGGCCGCGCATCTGATCGGGAAACATGACTTCCGCTCCTTTTGTGCGACCGCGCCCGAGAACGGCAACACCGTGCGGACGGTCAGCTCCCTCACCGTCCGGCGCTACGGCAATTTGATCCGCGTGCAGATATCGGCGGACGGCTTCCTGCATAACATGGTCCGGATCGCAGTCGGGACGTTGCTCGAATGCGCGACCGGCAAGCGCGACGCTGCGAGCATCCCAACGATTCTTGCCGAGCGGACACGCCCGGCTGCTGGTCTGACGGCGCCTCCTCACGGGCTCTACCTGGCCGGCGTGCGGTATCGCGACGGCTACGATTCCTATTGCGAGCCGCCGCTCTTCGGGGCGGTCTAGGAGGCTAGCCGATATCCTCGAGCAGCCGCTGGAGCTGGCGGGTCTGGCCGACGCTCAGGCGGGAGAAGAGGCCGCTTGCGGTCAGTTCGGCGGTTACCCGGGCTTCGTCCACAACCCTACGGCCTGCCTCGGTGAGCGCGGCGTAGCTGATCCGGGCGTCGCGATCGTCCTTGAAGCGCTCGACGATGCCGATCTTTTCCAGCGGTAGGAGCGCCCGGCTCACGCCCGAGGCGGTCAGCGAGAGCAGCCGGGCCAGATCGGCCGGCTTGGCCCGGCGGTGCGGCGCTCCGGCCAGCGCGGTCAGCAGGGCGTAGTCGTTGGCCCCGATGCCATGATGGGAGCCGAGAGCGAAGTCGAGGGCCTTGGCGGCCCGTCCATGGGCCCGGGCGAGCTGAAGAGCGGCGCCCAAAGACGGATGATCCATGTCGAGTAGAATACTTGACCGCTCAAGTAATTGTCAACTATATTCAAACGGAAAATAACGCTTGACGGGCCCTTGCCTTTCGCGTTAGGATGCCTGAGTTGTCGCGGGCCTACCTCGCGAAATCCTTTGCATTTCAAGTAGTTCAAGGACATCATGCGGACGCAGCAGACGTATCAACAGAAGACAGCGGAGACCCAACACGATTGGTATATCGTGGACGCAACCGGGCAGCGCCTCGGCACGCTCGCGGTCCGCATCGCGAAGGCTCTCTCGGGCAAGCACAAGCCCACCTGGAC
>JALYSX010000294.1 GCA_030854585.1 Vulcanimicrobiota bacterium | reverse complement strand
GCCGCGGGTGTGGTCGAGCAGGAAACCTTTGATGGCGATGGAGCAATAGGACGCAGGGTCCCTGGCCTGGAGCCCGGGATGTCGTCTCTCGCTGGAGGACCGATGCTTCGCCGTCTTTTTCTTGGTGCCGCCGTATGCGGCGCAAGTCTTACTTTGCCCCTCGTCGTGGAAGCCCAACAATCGCCGGCTCCCGCCTCGCCGAAACCATACGCCGCGTTTATCGCAGGCGCCACGATCGAGCCCGGACTGATCCCGATCGTTACGAAAGACGGAAAGGTCTACCTATCGCTCGCGAAGGACCAGGTCGGAGCCGACTTCATCGAAACGTCGGTGCCGAACACGGGTTTGGGCGGTTTCGGGCCGGCTGCCGGTGAGCCGTATCTCGCTCCCGCGCGCATCCTGCGCTTCGAGCGTGCCGGCAACAAGATCGTCATGCGCTGGCCGAACACGTTCGCGCAAGTGACGCCGGGAACGCCGCAAGGCACCGCCGCTGCGCAATCTCTACCGAACTCGGTCATCGCCGTCGTGCCGATCGTGACCACGGACGACTCGAACGGAAGCGTGCTGATCCCGGCAGACCCATTCCTCACCGACCTTGCCGGATACCAGGCCGCCTTCGACTCGACGGTCGGGAATCCGATGCACGGCTATCGCATCGACCCATCGCGCGCGTTTTTCACGTCGACCAAAGCGTTTGCGGATAACGATGTCCTGCGCGTCAGCCAGACGTGGGCGAGCGCCGATCCCAACACCATCGACAACGCGCCGGATCCGCGCAGCGTCGAAGTCGGCGTTACCTACAATCTCATCGCCGCTCCGCACGACGGCTACGTGCCGCGTATCGCCGATCCGCGCGTCGGGTACTTCATGCAGCCGCTGTTGGACTTCCAGAGCGACGATCTGAAGACGCGCAACATCAACTACCTCGCGCGCTGGAACTTCGCACCCGAGCATCCCGGTCAGCCGTCGAAGGCGACCCGCCCGCTCGTGCTCTACTTGAGCAATACCATCCCGATGCAGTATCGCGAGACGGTACGACAGGCGCTCCTCACGTGGAATCGCGCGTTCAACGCCATCGGCATCCTGGACGCGGTTCAGGTGCAGCAGCAACCGATGGATCCGAACTGGGATCCCGAAGATATCAACCACAACATGATCCGCTGGATCGACACCACCTCGCCGCAGTACGGCGCCGAGGCGCTCATCGTCACCGATCCGCGCACGGGCGAAGAACTCAACGTCGGCGTCAACGTCGATGCGGTCGAAGGAACGGCGCAACGCTACTTCCGCTACATCGTCGCGCCGGCTCGTGGCATCGCCGATACGAAGGCAGCCGAGAGCGCGTTCCAACAGGAATACCTCCGGGGCGTCGTGTTGCACGAGTCGGGTCACGACCTCGGATTGCAGCACAACTTCATCGGCTCGATGGCCTACACGGCCAAGCAGCTGCAGAGCAAAGCGTTTACGTCCAGGTACGGCGTCGCGACCTCGGTGATGGAGTATGCACCGGTCAACGTCTGGCCTAAGGGAACGCCCAACGGCGACTACAGCCAGTTGGTGCTCGGGCCGTACGACTACTATGCGGTGAAATACGGTTACGGCTACGTGCCCAATGCCGCGACGGCGCAGGCCGAACTGCCGACGCTCCGGCGTTGGGCCTCGCGCTGGAGCGATCCGACCTACCGCTTCGCCTCGGACGAAGATGCGTTCTTCGGAGGCGGTCACGCGATCGATCCGCGCGTGCAGCAGAACGACCTCACGAACAATCCGCTCCAGTGGTGCGCGACGCAGGGCGCGATGCTTCGCAGGCTGATGAACACGGTCAACCAGCGGTTCCCGCAGAGCGGCGAAGCCTACGACGATGCGCGCCGTGCATTCCTCTCGCAGGCTGGGCAGTACGGCCGATGTGCGGGCATGGCCGCGCACACGATCGGCGGAGAGTATCTCTCTCGCGCGTCCAAGGGCGACCCGCACTCCACCCTTCCCCTCACCGCGGTCCCGCGATCGGAAGAGCTGCGGGCGTGGCACTACCTTGCGACCGGGCTCTTCTCGGAGGCAGCCTGGACGTTCAACCCGAACGTTCTGCGGACGCTGACCTATTCGGAGGCGAGCTCGCTCACGGGCGGCGGTAGCTGGGTCTACAACCCGTCGTTGCGCCACGATGTTTCGATCGCGGCGTTAGCTGCCGGTGCGCAGACCGCCGCGCTTGCGGAGATGTACGCACCGCTGACGCTTGCGCGCATCGACGAGCTCTCGGCGAAGTACGGCGCAGGCAGCACGATGTCGCTGGCCGACCTCTTCAACTGGTCGTACGACACCATTCTGGGCGACGTCGGTAGTGCGAAGAACGGCGTCGTGCGGCGCAATCTGCAGACGCGCTATGCGCGGATGATGGCCAAGATGTGGGTCTCGCCGGCGGCCGGTACGCCGGACGACGCACGCGCGATGGCCCGCGTTGCGCTGACGAAGTTGCAATCCGCAGCCGGTTACGCCGGCGGGCGTCGCATGGATGCGGCGTCGGCGGCGCAGGTCGCGGCGTTGGCCGCCATCGCGAAACAGGCGCTCGAAGCTACGGTGACGACTCCGTCACCGTAGCGCGATCACTCCTCCGCGATGTTGCTGAACAGAGAAAGGCTCGCTACGGCGAGCCTTTTGAATATGGGTAATGGTATCGCTATCGAAAAAACGAAGCACGACGTTACGGACTCGTGATCGACTCCAGCCCGACGCTTACGTGTTTGGATTCGTCTCGGGAAGTCGGTCCAATCGCAGAGGCGGGAAGCCGACGATGTCGTAGGTCGCCGAGGCGATACCGATCCCCGCCTTCTCGAAGTCGCGAAGAATATCGCGTGACATCGCATCTTTGAGGTCTCGAACGTTGCGGTCGTGCGTGACAAAGCGCAACGCCAGTTCTAGCCAGTTATCGGTAATACGATAGAAGACCCGTGGTTGAAGATCCTGAATCGGTATGGCGTAGCGTCGAAGCATTATCTCTACCGCGTCCTTGCTCAGATCCTGAATACTCTCGGTGTGTCTAGCTGCAGCGTCGAGAAGGATCTGTTCGGCGTGAATGCGATCGTCGGCGTACGCTATGGGTATGTGAATTTCATCCCAAATATATGGAAAGTCACGGCTGTAGTTGAAGACCGGCTCATCGAAAATTTGGCCGTTCGACACACTGACGATCCGGCCGGTGTATTGGCGTCCCATAACCCATGTAGCGGGCGCATCGCCACGTACCGAAGGAGGTTGGCCAATTTCCATGATCGTGGTGAACAGGAAGTCGAGGGAGATGACGTCTCCTCGAACTCCTCCCATCGCTATTCGATCGCCGACGTTGAAAGTATTTCCCCGAAGAATAACGATGTATCCGGCCAGAGATAATACGACCTTTTGTAGTGCAAACGCTAATCCGGCGGTTACAAGGCCGACCGCGAGTCCTAGATTCGACGGCTTGTCAAACCAGACGGAGAGCAACACCACGAGAAAGAACACGGCCGTGCTGAGGTTGACCGCCTGTCGCGTCCAAAACCGGAGGCGAGTCTGACCGCGGCCGGAGAAGAGACTACGGACAAGCTGTCGCATCAGCCATCGAAGAATCGCCACTACGATGAACAGAGCGACGGTGAAGAGCAACTTCTCGCCGACCTGCGGATTCACTCCGATCAGTTTAATGCCATACAGCTCCATCCGACTTATACCACCAAGGGATCGCGATCGGTCGACATATATGGTCCAGCATCTTTCTGGGCGTCCGGGTGCGATTTGATGTTGCTGATCAAGAGATCCCGATGGACAGCCAGAAGGCCGCGGTATAGATTCGGATTACGGCACGGGCTTCGGCGAGACGTTCTTCGCCGCTTGTTCGGCGAGCACGTCAATGCCTTCGGCCAGATGTAGCAGCTGATTTCGTTCTGACTCCAGATTGGTCGCAACGGA
>JALYSX010000259.1 GCA_030854585.1 Vulcanimicrobiota bacterium | reverse complement strand
ATTGGCACTGCGGGACGGCAACAACGTCGAGACGGCGCGCGTCTTCTACACCGCCTACACCGTCGCAGGCGTCGACCGCCCGGTCACCTTCGTCTACAACGGCGGTCCCGGCAGTTCCACCATGTGGCTGCGGATGGGCTCGTTCGGCCCGGTTCGCGTCGCCGCAGCAAACGCAACGTCCGGCGGCCCCGCGCCGTACCGGATCGAGGACAATCCGAACAGCCTGCTCGACAAGACCGATCTCGTCTTCATCGATATGCCCGACTCGGGCTTCGGCCGCATCAGCCCCGGCAAAGAGAAGCTGTTCTTCGGCGTCGATCAGGACGTCGCCGCGTTCGGGCAGTTCATCTCCAACTATCTCTCGCGCTTCGATCGCTGGAACTCGCCGAAGTTTCTGTTCGGCGAATCGTACGGCACGACGCGTTCGGCGGCGCTCTCCGACTATCTGCTCGGTAAGGGCATTTTCTTGAACGGCGTGGTGTTGCTCTCGTCGATCCTCAACTTCGGTCTCGACTACGGCAACGGCGATCCGATCGCGGCCGGCGACTGGGCCTACGTGCTCTACCTGCCGACGGAGGCCGCGACGGCGTGGTATCACAAACGCGCCGTCGGCGCATCGGGCGATCTGCCGACCTATCTACGCGAGGTCAAGAGCTTCGCCCTCGGCGAGTATCTCGATGCACTCGACAAGGGCGATGCACTCGGCGTCGGCGAGCGCGATGACGTCGTGCGTAAGCTCAGCGACTACCTCGGTCTGCGTCCGCAGTTCGTGCGCAACGCGAACCTGCGCGTCTCGTACGACCGCTTCCAGCACGAGCTCTTGCGCAGCACCGGCCAAGTGGTCGGGCGTCTCGACGGACGCTTCGCGACCGACGACTTGGACCGCGCCTCCCTCGAAGGCCCGGCCTGGGATGCGACCGACTCCGCGATCGACGGTGCCTATACGACCGCGATCAACCAGTATCTGCGCGTGACGCTCGGCTACAATCCCTCGATCCCGTATCGTACGAGCATCTACGACATCATCTATTCGAACGGCAGCTCTTGGAACTTCGCCCACGCCGGCCGCTACCCGACCAACGTCGCGCCGGACCTGGCCGATGCGATGAACCAGAACCCGAACCTCAAGGTCTTCTCGGCGAACGGCTACTACGATTTCGCGACGCCGTTCTTCGCCACCGAGTACACGCTCAAGCATCTCAACCTGAGCCCGCGCCTACAGCGCAACATCACGTTCGGCTTCTACGAATCCGGCCACATGGTGTACCTGAACGATGCGGCGCTCGCACTATTCAAATCCGATCTGTCGCGTTGGTACGACGCGGCGTTGGGACACTAGGGGAAGAACCATGAACGCACGCACTCTCGCTGCGACGCTCGCGGCCGCACTGCTCCTCGGCGCGACGCCCGCGCCGAAAGTCCCGGCCGTTCCGGCAGCCGATCCCGATTCCGTCACCCACGCCGTCGCCCACGTCAACGGCTCGTCGATCGCCTACACGGCGCGTGCCGGCACGATCACGCTGCGCGATAGCAAGGATCGGATCACCGGGCGGATGTTCTTCACCGCCTTCACCAAGGACGGTAGCGATCCGTCCCGCCGCCCGGTCACGTTCTTCTACAACGGCGGCCCCGGCAGTTCTACCGTCTGGCTGCGGATGGGTTCGTTCGCACCGCTGCGGGTGCAGACGGCCAACGACAAGTCGATTCCGAACGCGCCCTTCAGCCTGATCGCGAACAACTACAGCCTGATCGACAAGAGCGACCTGATCTTCGTCGACGCACCCAATACCGGTTTCAGCAGGGTGCTGGGCATCGGCGACCCCAAGGATTTCATGGGGATCGATCAGGACGGGCGCGCGTTCACGCAGTTCGTGCAACGCTATATCACGCAGTACGGACGCTGGAACTCACCCAAGTTCCTGTTCGGTGAATCCTACGGCACGACGCGCGACTGCGTGCTCGTGAACATGCTGCAGGACGCGGGCGTCCAGGTCAACGGCGTCGTGCTGCTCTCGTCCGTATTGAACTTCGGGCTTGGCGGCAGCTCGATCGCGGGCGGCGACTGGACGTACGTCGGCTATCTCCCGACCGAAGCCGCGACCGCATGGTTCCACCACAAAGCCGGCCGAGGCAAGAGCCTGGCCTCGTTCGTCAACCAGGTGAAGGCTTTCGCGGGTGGACGCTACCTGCACGATCTCGCGCAGGGCGCCGATCTGAGCTCGGGCGCGTTCGATGCGGACGTCGCGCTTCTGCACGACTACCTCGGGCTCTCCGCGACGTACATCCGCGAGTCCAATCTGCGCATCCCGTACTCGCGCTTCGAGAAAGAACTGCTCCGCAACCAGTCGACCGTGGTCGGGCGCTACGACGGCCGCTACACCACCTACGATCTCGACGTGAACGCGGACCGCCCGGATTGGGATCCCTCCGACGTCGGCATCTCGGGCGCGTTCGTCGCGCTCGGCAACCACTACATGCGCGATACGCTCGGCTACCG
>JALYSX010000234.1 GCA_030854585.1 Vulcanimicrobiota bacterium | reverse complement strand
ACGACGTGCTGCCGACGCCCACCTTCGTCGCCGAACATCTGCGCTCGCACGATGCGCATCCGCTCGCGATCGTGCGCGGCGGCGCGATCAACGTGGAATCGTTCGACACGTTGCCGCCCGCGAAGTGGCGTTGGAAAGACTATAGCGGCAACTTCTTCTGGACGACCAACGTCTCGGTACCGGTGCAGACGATCCGGGCGATCGGCGGATTCAACGAGACGTTCGCGGAGTACGGCTGGGAAGATATCGACGTCGGCCTACGCCTACGTTTCGGCGGTGTGAAGGCCGCCTTCAATCCGCGCGCGCTCGTCTATCACTGGAAACCGCGCCCGCGCAGCGGCAACGTCGAGAAGATGATCCGCCAAGCGCGCGCGCAGGCGCGCACCGCCGTTCAACTCGCGCAGATCCAACCGCATTGGCGCACCTATCTCGCGACCGGCGACAATGCGCCCCAACGCGCATTCCACAAGTGGTTGCGCGGCGTCGATGCCGCCAAGAAATATCGCGACGCACTCGGCGACCTCTCGACCGACCGCGCGCTCTCGAATGTGGAACTGCGGACGACACAGAAGTTGGTGAATGAAGCCTACTTCGAAGAACTCGAAACGGCGCGTGCCGCGCAAGCGGCAACGACGCCGTAGTGCGGATCCTGCTCTCGCGCACCGATCGAATCGGCGATCTCATCCTTTCGACACCCGCGATCGCAACGGTGCGGGCGTCGTTTCCGGACGCGCACGTGACGATGGTGACGAGTTCGTACAACCGGATCGCGATGACGCGCAATCGCGACATCGACGAACTCGTAGACCTGCCGCCAGAGACCAAGCCGGGCGCGTTGGCGCGGCCTATCGCGGCTACGATCTGGCGATCGCACTCGCGCCGCGCGCGCGCGACCTCCAGCTGGTCGGTGCGACGCGTGCGAAGGTACGGGTCGGCTACACCTACGTCCGCCGCCTGCTCGCGCGCGCCACCGCCCGGCTCTACGTCAACCGCCTGATGTTCTCCGAGGCCGACCCGGAGCTCTGCGAGCGCGATCCGAAGCGCGTCGTTCGCCATGAAGTCGACCAACTGCTCGACCTAGCCCGGTTGGGCGGCGCTACCGAGACGCGGCGCGATCTCCGGTTGGACCTGACCGATGCGGACCGGAGCGCAATCGACTTCGTGCCCAAGAGCCCGATCGTGATGCATCTGGCGCCTCGCTGGTTCCAGAGCGGCTCGAGCCTGGCAAGCGCGATCGAACTCGCCCGGATGCTCTCGGAGCTGGGTGCGCCGCTGGTCATGACGTATGCTCCCGAGTGCGACGACATCGCGGCCGCCTTCAGGCGGGCCAAGATCGCCGCCCTGATGCTCCGCGGCCTGCCGTTCTTCCAGTGGGCAGCGGTCTTCGAGCGCGCGCGCTGCGTGGTCACGGTCGACACCGGTGCGACCCACGTCGCAAGCGCCGTCCGCAGGCCAACCGTCGTGGTTTTCGAACACCGCTTCTTCCGTTTGAACTCGCAAGAGTGGGCGCCGTACGGCGTACCGCACGCGCTGGTCCGAAAACCCGTCGACGACAGCGATGCCTCGCTCGCCGCGTCGCGCGAGGAGATCGTCACCGCGGTTCGATCGCTGATATAAAAAGAAGATGTCATGACGCCCGAAATCTCCGTCGTCGTACCGACCTACAACCGCCTCGACACGCTCCGCGAAGTCGTGCCGACGTTTCTCGCCCAAGAACTTGCCCCCGAGCGGTTCGAGGTACTGATCTGCGATTCGATGTCGACCGACGGCACCAAAGAGTATCTGGCCGGCGTGAATGCTGAGCATTCGAACATCCGCCACTTGCCGGGCCCGTACAACGGCCGCGCGATGGCCCGCAATGCCGGCATCCGCGAAGCCCGCGGCGCGGTCGTGCTCTTCAATGACTCCGACATCCTTGCGTCGCGGGACCTGCTCTCGCAGCACCTTGCGCACCATCGCGACGGCGCCAAGGTCGCGGTCGTCGGGTGGGAAGTGCAGGTCAAAGACCTCACCGACTACGCGTACAAGCGCGATCACGTCGAGGAGCGCGGCCACCTGCATCCGCCGACGCGAAAGGCGCTCTCGTGGCTCTACTTCCTCACCGGCAATGCGTCCGTGCGTCGCGAGGATCTGATCGCGGTCGGATCGTTCGACGAGTCATTCACCGGCTATGGGCACGAAGACTTGGAACTCGGCTATCGTCTGCAGAAGTCGGGCGTGACGATCCTCTACGAACCCAAGGCCGTCAACTACCACTGTCAGGACATCCCGCACGACGACCAAAAAGAGAAGATGAAGCTGGCGGGTCGCTCGACCGTGCGCTTCTTCCGCAAACACCCGGATTGGGCGGTGCGTGCGAATCTCGGCATGACGCCGGTCTCGCTCGGCCTCCACTCGGCGCTCACCCAGATGCCGGGCGTGCTCGGCTGGCTGGATAAGCGGGCCGACCATTCGAAGTTCGCGCGGGACCTCGTCCAACAATACTACTACGTCTCAGGAATCAAACAGGCGCTTTCGAACAATGACTGACTCCATCAAAAAACACACCTGCGGATCGCTGCGCGCGTCCGACGAAGGCACGAGCGTGCATCTCGACGGCTGGATCAACCGTCGTCGGGATCACGGCGGGCTGATCTTCGCCGACGTACGCGATCGCGACGGCATCACGCAGGTCGTGTTCGATCCCAAGGACGCGAGCTTCGGAGAAGCCGAGAAACTGCGCCACGAGGACGTCGTGCGCGTGACCGGCCGCGTCCGCAAGCGGCCGGCCGGCACGGAGAATCCGCGCCTCGGGACCGGCGAGATCGAGGTCGGCATCGAGGGGCTCGAGATCCTCAACCGCTCGGAAGTCCCGCCGTTCCAGGTCAACGCGGACGACGACGTCGACGAGAACCTGCGTCTCGAGTACCGCTATCTCGATCTGCGTCGCCCGCGCATGCAACGGAACATCCGCACGCGTCATCGGATTGTCAAGGCAATCCGCGACTTCTTCGACGCTCGCGATTTCATCGAGATCGAAACGCCGATGTTGATCAAGTCGACGCCGGAAGGCGCGCGCGACTATCTGGTGCCGAGCCGCCTACATCCGGGCACGTGCTACGCATTGCCCCAGTCGCCGCAGTTGCTCAAGCAGATCTCGATGATCTCGGGCTTCGGCAAGTACATGCAGATCGCACGCTGCATGCGCGACGAGGATCTGCGCGCGGATCGGCAGCCGGAATTCACCCAGGTCGACGTCGAGATGTCGTTCTGCACGCAAGAAGACGTGCTCGAGACGATGGAGTCGTGCATCCGCGACGTGTGGAAGCGGGTGCTGGATCTGGATATACCGCCGTTCCCGCGCCTGACCCACGCCGAAGCGATGGCGCGCTACGGCATCGACAAGCCGGACATGCGCTTCGGGCTCGAACTGGCCGACGTCGGATCGACGTTCGCGCAGACCGACTTCGTCGTCTTCAAGGGCGCACTCGATGCGGGCGGCCACGTGGTCGCGCTGCGCTACCC
>JALYSX010000174.1 GCA_030854585.1 Vulcanimicrobiota bacterium | reverse complement strand
GCAAGAGTTCGATCATCGGCCAGCCGTGTGCGGCCTGCCACGCGAGGTTCGGGGCGACGATCGCGATTGCGAGAGCGACACCGGCGGGCATCCACGGGGTCAAGAGGATCCGTCGTGACGGCGAGAGGGCGATGCCGATCAGCAGCGCGACGCCGAAGAAGAGGACGCTGTACTTCGCTTCACCCGCGATACCGAGGATGGCGCCGACCGCAAGCCAAAGACGTGGATCTGCTCCTTGAGCGATGCGGGCGACGTAGAGCGCTGCGAGCGGCCAGAGCCAGAGGCCGACGGAGTCCGGTCCCAACTGCATGCCAAACGTCGCAAGGACGGGAGCGAGCAGGACGCACAGGCTCGCGAAGACCTGTGCGAATGCGCCGCCGCCAAACTCGCGCACGAGTCGAGCGGTCACGAAGACGCCTCCCGCCGCGAAGAGCGCCGGGACGAGCCGCAAGAGGAAGAGCGAGATGCCGAACGCCTGCGAACCGGCCGCGAGAAGTGGCACGAGCGGCGGCTGATCGACGTATCCCCAATCGGGGTGTCGACCGCAGATGATGAAGTAGAGTTCGTCGCGGAAGAATCCGTAATGCGGATTGATGATCGCGTGGATCACTAGCGCGACGGTGCCCATGATCGCGGGGACGAGGTACTCCTCGGGGATGCGGAACGAAAGCGCGTTCTTCATGGGTTTGAGTCTACGCGAGCAGCCTTCCGCCCGCCACGACCTTTTGATGAGCGGCGGGAACGAGGGACGAGCGGGCTAGGTCAGGTCCGGGCGTTTGCCGGCGTAGCGACGGCTCCAGGTCAGGCCGAATAGACGGCGATGCCGAGGATCTGTGCCCCGAACGATTCATCCGCTCACTCATAGCGCGAACCGGGTCGACCCGTCAAACCCGCCGTGACGAGCGAGACTATGAGGGGTCGAAGGTCCCGCTTTCGATCATGTCTTGCGATTGGCGCCGTGCCTCGCCGTACCGGTCGCGATCGGCCCGGGTCGCCCCCTCGCGCAAATCGCGCAGAATCGTCGCCAGTTCCTCGTCGAACAGCGCGCTCAGCGATGTCGGTGTTGCGGCGCTCGGGAACTTGACGCGTTGCGCGATCATCAGCCGGTAGATCCGATCGGTCGCGAGATCTTCCATGTAGCCGTCGAGCAGCGAGGCGCCCAGACCGTCGAGTACGCCGTGCCGGTAGCGGATGACGGTGCGCACGGCTGCGCGCGTCCCGTCGAGGGTGGTCTTGCCGACGCCCTTCGGCGACGGGCGTAGGTCCAGGTCGGCGGGCGTGATGGTCGGGCGCCGGTCGAGCTGATTCGGCACCGGGAACTGCGCGACCGCGATCGCGTTCTGATCCGGGTGGCCAGTCCAGGCGCCGTCCATCAAGCACGACGCTTCGTTCTTCTTGTCGCGTTCGAGCACGTCGAGCGCGCGTGCATTCAAGTCCGCATCCTCGCGCGACGGGAAGAGCGCGGTCATACCCCCGATCGCAAGCGCGCCGTGCTTGTGACAGAGCTCGGGCAGCAACGTGCGCACGTGTTGGAAGAACGGCACGTCGATCGGGATGGTGTTGCGATCCGGCAACACCCAATCCGGATCGGAGAAGTTGAAGTGGATCAAACTCGCCATGTAGTCCCAGCGTCCGAGGTTGAGTCCGAGGATCCGATCGCGGAGAGTGTAGAGAAACTCTTCCATCGCATATGCAAGCGGGTGGGCTTCGACGAGAGCCATGCAGCGGATCGCGTCGGGCGCCCAACCCCTCATCTCCGAGAGCGCGTCGAAGAGGTCGCGCCACCAGAGCGCCTCTTCGGCCGATTCGGACTTGGGGATGTAGATGCAGAGCGGGTGCTTGAGGCGGCCATAGTCGATCTCGAAGACCAGGCGCGCGAGGTCGTAGAGCGATCCGCTGGTGTGCTCGCCGCCTGCGACCTTGTGATGCTGGGCGAGATGGAGTCCGCGTACGCGCACGAACGTGACCGTCTCGCTCGGCTCGATCGAGACCGTCTTGTGGCGTTTCTTGTCGTCGTAGGTGAGCACGCCGTAGAGCGCGGCGATCACGTTCGCGTAGCCGTTCTCCAGCGCCGCGTCTTCGTTGACCATCGAGTCTTCGAGGTCGAGCATCACGCCGGGCGCGCCGGAGTTGAGCATCTTGACGACCAGCGCAGCGTCGTCGGCCGGGCCGGTCATCTGGTTGCGCTGATCGCGGACCCAAGCGGGCAGATCGATCTTCCACGCGGTGGTGGTCGCTGCCGAGGGCGGCGCATAGTCGGGCAGATCGCCGGCTTGGGATCGCGCGAGCCGAACGGCTCGTGCGGCGACCAAACGATCGCGCTCCGGCGTGAACCGCCGATGTAGCGGCCGATAGAACTCCGCGAACGTCATGTCTTGATGAGTTCGCCGACCTCGACGGCTTCCCGTCCGAACTGCTCGGCTTCGGTCGAACCCGCCAGAGCGGTCGTCGAAGACGAGCCTTCGCTGATGACGTTTGCGACGTCGTCGAAGTAGCCGGTGCCGACCTCGCGTTGATGACGCGTCGCCGTATAGCCGAACGCCTCGCTTGCGAATTCGCGCTGCTGGAACTCGGCGTATGCGCTCATGCCGCGATCCTTGAAATCTCGCGAGAGTTCGAAGAAGCCGTGGTTGAGCGAATGGAAGCCGGCCAGCGTGATGAACTGGAACTTGTAGCCCATCTCGCCGAGTTCGTCGCGGAAGCGGGCGATGGTCGCATCGTCCAGCTTCTTTTTCCAGTTGAACGACGGCGAGCAGTTGTATGCGAGCAGTTTCCCGGGGTACTGCGCGTGGATCTCGTCGGCGAAGCGGCGTGCTTCGTCCAGATTCGGTTCCGACGTCTCGACCCAGATCAGGTCGCAGTACGGCGCATAGGCCAGACCGCGCGCGATCGCGGCGTCGAGTCCGCCGCGCATGCGGTAGAAGCCCTCGGGCGTCCGTTCGCCGGTCAGGAACGGACGATCGCGTGGATCGACGTC
>JALYSX010000172.1 GCA_030854585.1 Vulcanimicrobiota bacterium | reverse complement strand
TTCTGCAAGAGCATCGTGCCGTACTTGAGCGCGGTCTTCGCGTATTCGATGTCGTTGCCGATCGTCGAGAGCTCGTAGAGCGCGGCCACGAAGGCTTCCTTCGCTTCGGTATACCGGCGACGACGAGTCGCCATCATGCCTTTGAGCACGGCTTCGAGCGCGTCGCTGCGATTGCGCGTCGGGGCGAGCGCGCGGTCGAGAGCTTCGCGCAGGGACGGATCCGTAGAGGACGAGGGCTGATCGCGGGGCGCGACGGCGCGCGGCGTGCGCGGTTCGAACGCCTGTTTCGGCTGGTGCGGCTGAGGCGTCTGCAAGGTGCGCAGGTCGGCGATGAACTCGCGCGCGGTCTGGTAGCGCCGCAGCGGATCCTTTTCGATCGCGCGCATCATGACCCGTTCGAGATACTCCGGAATCGCGCGATTGATCTCGCGGGCCGGCGTCGGCATGTCGTGCACGTGCGAGAACATCGTCGCGACGATATCGTCGCGATCGTTCCGGAACGGGACCGTGCCGGTGAATATCTCGTACATCACGACGCCGACCGAATAGAGATCGCTCCGGATATCACCCGGCTTTGAAAGAAAGCGTTCGGGCGCGAGGTACGCGATCGTTCCGACGATCTGGCCGGTGCGGGTGGTCTGGGTGACATCGGTCGACCGTCGCGCCAAGCCGAAGTCGGTCAGCTTGACGACCGCGCCATCCTGGACCGTCATGACGTTTGACGGCTTGACGTCGCGGTGGACGACGCCCTGGCCGTGGGCGTAGTCGAGCGCCTCGAGCATGTCGATAAAATAGCCGAGCGCCTGCTTGTAGGTGAGCGCGCCGCCCTCGAGTTCGCGAAGGGTCTTGCCGTGGACCAGCTCCATCACGATATACGAAAGCCCGCCGTCTTCGCCCGCTTCGTAGATCGGCACGATCTTCGGATGGTTGAGCGAAGCCATCGCCTGCGCTTCGAGCAGCAGGCGATGGGTGGCGTCGTCCGAGCGGTCCAACAGCACTTTGACCGCGACCTCTCGACCCAGCCGCGTATCAATCGAGCGGTAGGTGTCGGCAGTGCCGCCGCGGCCGATCAGCTCGACGATTTCATATCGCCCGCCTAGGGTCCGTCCTTGGAGTTCCACGATAAAAAAGGCGTTTCGATGCAAGGCTATGCGTTCTCCGTCAATTGCGTCGATATCGAACCGAAAACGGGAGCCCGGAGCGCCGATCTGAGCGTAATCTGCGCCCAATCGCCGTAGGGTTTTCCGCTTGTTCGCATCGACGGCACTCAGGCCCGACCGTATCCCTTCGTACCTCTGGCCTTCACTTCAACAAAAACAAGCATTGCTCCGTCGATGCAGACCAGCCAATTCCCTATTTGGTAATCGGACGTTCCGAGCGATAACACGATACCCGGCGTCGCGTAGGTAGGCTTCCGCCCGGCGCGCGCCCTCACGGCCCTTGGTCTGATTCCATCTCCGGCGCTGCATCGTCGAACCCCAAGACCATCTGCGCGTCGCGGACTCGGCAGAAAGAGGGCCGGTGAAAAATCGAGGGCCCATGCTCGGCCAAGGCCTTCAGATGCCGTGGGGTAGCGTAGCCCTTGTGCTCGGCAAAGCCGTAGCGCGGGTCCTCGCGGTCCAGGTCGTCGAGCAGGTCGTCGCGGTAGACCTTGGCCAGGATCGAGGCCGCTGCGACCAGGGCGCACCGGGCATCGCCCTTGATCAGCGGTTCCTGAGGCCCGGCGAACGAGCGGATCCGAACGGCGTCGGTGATCAGGTACTCCGGAAGGGTGGGCAGGGCCGCGATCGCGCGTTCCATTGCGAGCACGCTTGCCCAGTAGATATTGAGCCGTTCGATCTCTTCGACCGTGGCCAGTCCGATCGCCCAACCCGCTGCTCGGCGCTTGATCTCGACATCGAGTTCGGCGCGGACGCTCGGCCGGACTTGCTTCGAGTCGTTGAGGCCGGAGAGCATCAGCGGCTCGCGCGCGATCACGCACGCAGCGACCACCGGGCCGGCGAGCGGTCCGCGCCCGACTTCGTCGACTCCGCCGATCAGTAGGAAGCCGTTCGCGCGCGCGACCTTTTCGAAGGCGTGCATCCGGTGCAGGCGCCGACGCTCGCGTTCGTAGGCGTTGCGGGCCTTACGTTGCTTCGCTTCGCGTGACGTCATCGGGAGACTCGAACGAGAAGCGCCCGAACGTACCCGCTCCGAGCGCGCTGATATACGACTGTGCGGCGTTGTGATAGTCGATCTGGCCGCCCTTGCGCACGAACCCGCGAGCCGCCGCAAACGTTTCGAGATCCGGCACGTCCCCCGCCCCCTGCGGGCGATGGGAGAGCCAGCGATGGAACAGCACCGCGATCTCTTCGGGATCGTAGCGTCCGCGCGGAACCGCCCCGGTCAGCGCGAGCTTCCATTGCGCGGTCGCGTTCGGGATCTTCGGCACCAGAATGCCGGGCGTATCCATCACCTCGACCTTCTTGTTCATCCGGAAGAACTGCAACTGCCGCGTAACGCCGGCCCGGTCTTCGGTCTTCGCAGCGGCCCGCCGCAGCAACCCATTGATGATCGCGCTCTTCCCGTTGTTCGGCAGTCCGACGACGAGCGCACGCGACGTCGTCTTGTTGCTCTCCGCGAGCTCCGCGACCAATTGCGCCGCCCGCTTGACGCTCGGCTGTGCTCGTCCATCGGTAGCCCCGGCCACCATGCCGGTCTCGGCGAAGTGTTTGAGCCACGCGCTCGTGATGGTCGGATCGGCCAGATCCTCGCGGTTGAGGATCAGCAGACGTTTGCGCGTGCCGATGATCGCGTCCAACATCGGATTGCGGCCACTACGCGGTACCCGAGCGTCCACCACTTCGACGATCACGTCGATCAGCTTCAGATATTCGCCCATGCGGCGCATGGCGCGCACCATGTGTCCCGGGTACCATTGGACCGCGCGCTCGAGATCGTCGTTCATAGCCGGCCGAACGTTCCGAGCGGCCAGATACCCGCAAGCGCCTTGCCGATCACCTGATCGTCCGGCACGAACCCCCAGAACCGCGAATCGTCCGAAACAATCCGATTGTCGCCGAGCACGTAAAGCGTATTGGCCGGAACCGTCAGCTCGGGAAACGACCGCTCGTCGGCATGTTGCACGTACGGTTCGGGAAGAGGGACGTCATTGATGAAGACGCGCCCATGTCCGATCCGAATACGATCGCCCGGCAGGCCGACCACCCGCTTGATATAGACCTCGGGCGCCCCGTCGTCATGATGAAACGCGACGATATCGCCGCGCTGCGGCTGATGAAACCGATACCCAAGCGTGGAGATCAATACGGTTTCGCCGGACGCGATACGCGGTTCCATCGACAGTCCCGAAACCTGCGGCGCGCGCACGAAGAACGCAGCCACGAGCGCACCGAGCACCGCGACCTGCAACGTCAGGCTTGCAAACGTCTTCCAGCGCACGAGCAACGCGCTTCGACGCTACATCGAGGGACGCCTAGATGCCATGTGCGCGATTGATCGGCCAGAAGATGAAGAACGCGTGGCCGGTGAAGCCGGCGGGCCTGCCGGCCTTCTGGCCGGATGCGAACGAACCGGCGTTCTGCGCGAAGCCCCACATGTGCGAGTCGTCCGAGTCGTTCCGGTTGTCGCCCATCATGAAGTAACAGTGCGGCGGAATGCGATCCGGCGCCGTCCACATCGACTTCGGCGGGATGTTGGCTTCCTTCGGGTCGAGCGCGATCATCTGGCCCGGATGGTTCTGATCGCTGTAGACGCCGTAATTCTTGATCTCGAGATTGTAGTTCGGCCTTTCGGCGATGTACGGTTCGACGAGCGGCTGCCCGTTGATGTAGACCGTGCCGCCTTGGATCTTGAGCGTGTCGCCGGGCGTGCCGATCGTGCGTTTGATGAAGTCGTCGTCCGAACCCGGCTCGACGATCGGCGGCGGGAAGACCACGACGTCGCCGCGATGCGGTTCGTGGAAGCGGTACTCGAACTTGTTGACCAGCAGCACGTCGTGTACGAGCAAGGTCGGCACCATCGACTCGGACGGGATGTAATACGTGCGCACGACGAACGTGATCAGCACCCATGCGGCTAGGCCCGCGACGATGAACGGATCCAGGTACTCGCGCGAGATGTGCGCGCGGCGGCTGGCGTCTTCGCCGGTACGGACCGGGACGAACGTCAGAGCTAAGCGGATGACCAGGATGATCGCGACCAGCGCGAGGAGCTGCCAGGGTTGCATCGGCGTCGAGTACTCTCTTGGGTCGTTAGTGAAGCACGCGCAAACGATTGAGCGGCCAGAAAATGAGGAACGCGCGCCCGGAGAACCCGGATTGGACGTGCTTGGCGGCGAGCGGCCCGGCCGCGAACGGTCCCTTTGCCTGCGCGAAGCCCCACACGTGGGAGTCATCGGAGTTGTTCCGGTTGTCGCCCATCATGAAATAGTAACCGTTCGGGATGCGATCTGGCGCCTGCCACTGCTCCCGCGGCGGGATGTTCGCGGCGTGTGGATCGAGCGGGCGTTCGGTGCCGTCGCCATCGTCCACCCAGACGCCGTAATTCTTGACGTCGAGGTTATACGCCGGCTGCATGTTCTCGTAGGGCTCGTCGAGCGCTTTCCCATTGCGGTAGACGATCCCGTCCTTTACCCGCAAAGTGTCGCCCGACACGCCTATGGTCCGCTTGATGAAGGCCTCGCCGCCTGCGTCGATCGGCGGGGTGAAGACCGCGATGTCGCCGGAGGCGGGGCCGTGCAGTCGGTAGTCGAGTTCGTTGACCAGAAGCACGTCGTGGACTTTCAACGTCGGGACCATCGATTCCGACGGGATGTAGAACGTGCGGATCACGAACGTGATCAGGAAGAGCGCCGCTAGACCCGCGACGATGAACGCGTCGAGGTATTCCCGTACGACGGCAACGGCCGACGATTTCGCTTCGTCGGCCGCGAGAGGTTTGACGCTGAGGGCAAAGCGAGCGACCGCGAAGACGCCGATCAGCCCGAGAAGCTGGAGAGGGGTCAGCGCGTCTTCTTTTCTTTGATGCGCGCGGCCTTACCGATCTTGTCTGCGAGATAGTAGAGGCGGCTGCGGCGGACGATGCCGCGCTTGCTCACTTCGATCTTCTCGACGCGGGGGCTGTGCACGAGAAACGTCTTCTCGACGCCGACGCCGTGGGCTACGCGACGGACCGTGACCGATTCGCCGGCCCCACCGCCGGTGTGGACGATGACGACGCCTTCGAACATCTGGACGCGCTCTTTGCCGCCTTCGACGACCTTGGAATAGACCTTGACGGTATCGCCGGAGCGGAACTCGGGGACGCCGGTCTTGAGCTGCTCGTTATTGAGGACATCGATGACGTTCATGGCTAGCGTTTCTCTTCTTGTAAGGTCCGCGGTTTGGCCCGTGGCGCAAAGGAAAATCGGCCGAGCGGGTCCGGCACAACCCCGGGATAATACCACGGCGGACCATCCCCCGCAACGGCCTTAGGTCGATTCCTCGCCGGCGAGGTCGGGGCGGCGGGAGGCCGTCCGGCTCCGCGACTGCTCCCGTCGCCAGGCGGCGATCTTGGCATGGTCGCCCGAGAGCAGCACCTCGGGGACCGATATCCCGCGAAAGACGGCCGGCCGGGTGTAGGCCGGGTAGTCCAACTCTCCGTCCCTGAACGATTCGGCCGCGACCGATTCGGCCTTGACGACCCCTTCGATCAGCCGGACCGAGGCGTCCATGATGGCCAGTGCCGGGATCTCGCCGCCCGTGAGGACGAAGTCGCCGAGCGAGATCTCCTCGATCGAGTAGAGCGCGCTCAGCCGCTCGTCGATCCCCTCGTAGTGGCCACAGATGAGAATAAGCCGGTCGAGAGCGGCATACGCCCGGGCGTCGGCCTGACGGAACGGGCGTCCGGCCGGGCTCGGAACGACGATTCGCCGGCGTTCGCCGGCCGGCGCCTTTTCCAGGATACCGTCGATGATGCCGGCGAGCGGCTCGATCCGGAGCACGAGGCCAGGCCCGCCGCCGAAGGGCGGTTCGTCGGCCCGGGCACGGCCTTCGACCGCGTCCAGAACGTGATGATAGCGCACGTCGACCAGGCCCGCCTCGACCGCGCGGCCTACAATCGAGAGGCCGACGAAAGGCGCGAAGACCTCCGGAAAGAGCGTGAGCACATCGATAGTGAACATAGGGCGACGATGTTCACCTTTCTACGCCGATTTGCCCGCGACCAGAGCCCACGAGGGATCGCGCTTGCCGCTCTGGCGCGCGGTGCGTTCTCCGAGGCCGAGGAGCGCCTGGCCGCGTTGCTGGCCGACGCGAACGCGCCCGCCGATCGCGCCTTCTTCCAGAATAAGCTCGGTATCGCGCGCGTCGGCTTGGGAAGGCGCGACGAGGCGCTCGAGGATTTCCGAGGTGCGCTTGCGTCGGTCGAGAGCTATCCGCCGGCCCTCACCAACGTCGGCAACCTGCTGCTCGAAGATGGAGCGATCGACGATGCAATCGCTCACTACGAAGCGGCCATCCGCAGCGACGACGGGTATGCGGTCGCGCATCAGAATCTCGGCGTCGCGCTCAAACGTTCGGGGCGCATCGATGAGGGCGTTCGCGCGCTCCGGAGGGCCGGTCGCCTGGAAGGCGGTATCTTCGGAACGCCAAGAAAGAAGCGATGAGCGAGCAAGAGCAAGTCCCGCTGTCCGAGGAGCTGCTGACGCTGATGCGCCGCGCTGCCGCGACCTTATTGCGCTTGCACGAGCCGTTCATCAGTTCGCGCGCGTTGTTGCTCGCGCTGCTCGACGACCCGCATGCGGGTTCGGTGCTCGCGGGAGTCGTCCGCCGCGACAAGCTCGAAGAGCTGCCGGTTCCCGAAGACAATCGCAGGGGTCTCGCACGCGCGCAGGAGAGGGGGTTGGATAGTGGCGAGTTGCCGGCGATCGTGCGTTTCGATACGCTCGGCTTCAAGACGCCGGACGGAAAGACCACGGTCTTGCTCTCGCGCGAAGCGTACGCGATCTTCAACGAAGGCGCGCGCCGCGTCGAAGATCGGTATCTGCCGAAGCATCTGGCCTACGGACTGGCGGCCGAAGCCGTCAAGACCAACGGCGTGCTGAGTGCGCTCAACATCGAGCCCGGCAGCGTCACCGAAGCGATCTATAAGTCCTAGCCTTTTGCGGCCGGGTCGGTCGCGGTGATCTCTTCGAGGTATTCGAAGAGTTCGGGCAGCGTGATCTTCTCGAGCGCGGTCTGTTCGCGGCTCTCGTCTTCGTCTGGGCCTTCGTCGCGGATGTAGCAGCGCGACTCGACGCCGGTCTCGCTCTCGCTGATGAACGAGACGGCAAAGCCCTTGCCCGGCATCTCGTCATAGATGCGCATGGTCTGCGGGTTCAGGATCTCGATCGAGTGCGAGCGGTTGTTGGCGTCGAAGATCAGGATCGTCAGGTAGTCGCGGTTGGTGATCTCGACCGACTCGACCACGAAGACGTTCTTGGCCGAGAAAAACTCATGCCCGCGCTTGCTCCGGCTTGAGACTTCGTAGAAGACTCGATGGCGGACGAAGCGGTTCAGAATTTTTCGGAGCGTCGCGAGCGAGGCGAGCGTCTCGGTGCGATTGCCCCTCGTGTAGATGATCTTCACGGCGGACTAGCGTCTTGCACGGGGCCGGAAGGCTGCCCTGCCGAAAGTGGCCGCTCGATGTTCTCGGTTCCCGATATCGCCGTGATCGGCGTCCTGGCCCTCTTGCTCTTCGGCCCCGACAAGCTGCCCGGCCTCATGCGCCAGGCCGGCAAGTTCATGCGGGACGTCCAGAACACGTCCCATTCGTTCGTCTCCGAGATGGAGCGCGCGGCCGACGTGGGCGCCGAGCCCCGTTCGGAGCCCCGGATGGTCGAGCCGCTGATCGCCCCTGCCGCTGCCGAGCCCGTCGCGGAGCCGGTCGAAGAACCGATCGAGAAACCCGAGCCGACGGGGGAACACGAGCCGACGCCGCAATAAAGCGGCCATGCTCGTGCGTCGTTCGTTCGTCCTCGCGGCCGCAATTGCGCTGGTCGCCTCGCTCCCTGCCATCGCCGCGCCCAAGGTGTCGATCGGCTACACCGCCTACGATTCCTGGAATGCGATCCGGAACGCATCGTTCTCGGCTGACGGGAAGTGGTTCGCCTACGCGATCGCGCCCGAGGATGGCGATGCTACCTTGGTGGTGCGTAACGTCGCGACCGGCAAGGAAGTGCGCGAGGCGCGCGGCGTCTCGCCCGTCTTTACGAGCGACAGCCGATTCGTGGTCTACACGATCGCACCGGTGAAAGCCGATGTCGACGCGGCCAAGAAAGCGAAGAAGAAGCCGGAGCAGATGCCCAAGAACGGGCTCGGCATCCTGGAACTCGCCTCCGGCACCGCGACCACCGTCGAACGGGTGAAGAGCTACAAGCTCGCGACCAACTCCGCCCATTGGATCGCATATCTGCTCGAGAAGCCGTTGCCCGATGCCGCGAGCAAGCCGCAGGTGAGCCCGAGCCCGAAGCCGACCGCTTCACCGTCGCCGACCCCCGACAACAAGAAGAAGGCGACCGGCGCGAAGCTGGTGCTGCGCTATCTCGACGGCGGCACCACGATCGCCACGTCGTTCTTCGAAGCCGCCGACGTCACCGAGTACGCCCTCTCGCCGGATGAGACGTCGCTTGCGTATGCGACCGAGACGACGAGTGGTGCGGGCGATGGCGTGCAACTGCGCGATCTGGCCACGGCGAGTTCGAGCACGATCGCCTCGGGCGAGGGACGCTACACCAGGATCGCGTTCGCGCACGATGCGGACGCTCTCGCGTTCTTGAGCGATGCGAGTTCCTATGCGAGCGCGGCGCCGCATCCCGACCTGATGCTCTGGACGACCGGCTCGACCGCAGCGCGCGTCGTCTCGCGCCTCGGCGGCGCAGGTCTGCCGCGCGGCTATTCGCCCGACGCGAACGGCGATGTTTCGTTCACCGAGGACGGCGCGCTGCTGTACTTCGGCACGAACGTCGCGCCCAAGCCGCTCCCGAGCGATACGCCGGCACCGATGCAGGTCGACCTCTGGAACTGGCGCGACGGACGGCTTCAAGCCGAGCAACAGGTCGAAGCCGAAGCTGACGGCGCGCAGACGTTCCAAGCGGTGGTCCCCGTGAACGGCGGCGCGGTCGTGCAACTCGGATCGCCGAGCAGCCCGCAGGTCGAGACCAACGATAACCACCGGACCGCGCTCGGCGGCGATCCGCAGCCATACTACAAACAGCGCTCGTGGGATGGCTTCTATCAGGATAGCTGGTTGATCTCGTTGCAGAACGGGCGGCGCACCCTGGCCGCGCGTCGCTCGCAGGAGCCCTGCTCGCTCTCACCCGCCGGCAAGTATGCGCTCTGCTACGATTCCGCCGGTCGCTTCTGGTACGCCGTGCGCGCGAGCGACGGGCATCGCGTCGACCTGACGAAGGGTCTGAAGGTCGCGTTCTACGACGAGCTCGATGATC
>JALYSX010000168.1 GCA_030854585.1 Vulcanimicrobiota bacterium | reverse complement strand
ACGCGGCGTAAGTCACGATTCCGACGGTCGTCGAGAGATTGATGCTGCGCACGCTCTGCGGACGCATCGGCACGCGCAGAGTCATCTCGGGATGCGCGTCGAGCAGGGCTTGCGGCAGACCCTTCGTCTCCTTGCCGAATACGAGTACGTCGTCGTTCGCGAACGGCGCCTCCGCGTACGTGCGCTCGGCGCGCGTCGAGAACAGCCAGCGCCGCTGCGACGCGGTCGCTTCGAGGAACGCGTCGAGCGACGGATGCACCTCGAGATCGACCAGATGCCAATAGTCGAGGCCGGCACGCTTGAGCGACTTGTCGTCGATGCTGAAGCCGAGCGGCTCGACCAGGTGCAGGCGACATCCGGTCGCCGCGCACAGGCGCGCGACGTTACCGGTGTTGGGCGGGATCTCCGGCTCGATCAGCGCGATGTGCAGCGGCGAGCTCACGCGAGTACGTCCGCGTACGCCAGGCCGTTCGGCGTCACGATGTAGCTCACGCCGCCACCGCGTTGCCATATCCGTTCGATCGCCGCGCGCGGATAGACCGCGCGCAGATCCGGATGCGCCGGATCGTTCACCACGCAGTCGCCGTTGGACGTAAAGCCGCAGAGCACGACGAAATGTCCGTCGGAGTGTTCGAGCGGTGCGTCGGGCAACTCGCCCTCGCTCCCGCGATACGAGATCGCGATCGGGAGGCTCCGCTCGATCAAGCGTTGCGCGCGATCCAGCCCGTCGAGATACGCGACCACGCCGCGCAATCCGAGGCGCCCGCTGAACGCCATGTTGAAGGCCCAGTTCCCGGTGCCGCGGTAGGCCGTGTCGTAGACCTCCGCCGCCGTCTCTTGCACGGAGATGTCGATGCCGTGATAGGCGTGCAGCATCGAGAGGCTGGCCGCGCTACACCACCCCCGTTCGCTTTCGATCACGTACTGCGAGCGCGCGGGCACGTCGAGCACGAACGCGTCGCGCGCATACGGTAGCGAGGGCTGCGAGACGGGACGCGTCGCAAATGCGAGCAGCGCGAAATCGAGGTCGTCGCCGTGCAGATCGACGCCGTCAAACGGCTCATCCGCGCGGATCACATCGGTCTCGACGCGGACGCCATCGGCGCGGCTCGCGAACGACCAGCGTTCGGCCGGCCCCCAGTGCGCGTACTCGAGCCACGGCGTCGCGGGCGTTCCGTCGCGACGCAAGCGGAACGAGAGCGATCCGGACGTGGCGAGAGCGTTCCACGACAGAACGCCCTCCAGCGCCGGTTCGAATGCGAGCGTGGTGCCGGCCGTGACGCCGGACCGTTCTAGATATCCCACTCCCACGAGTTCCACGAGTCGAGGATGAAGGCCGCCGGCTTGTAGTTCTTGACGTCGGTGTTCATCCCGGTGTACTGATTCTCCCAATAGAAGAACACGGCTGGCACGAGTTCGTGGATGCGTTCTTCCTCTTTCTGGTAGAGCGCTTTCCGTTTGGCTTGATCGAACGTACGACTGGCCGCAAGCGACGTCTGGTTCACGATCGGATCGTCCAACCAGGACGTGTTCGCGCCCTTGGGCGGAATGAAGCGGCCGGCCCAGCTGCCGGAGTTGTCCGGGTCGGGACCGTTGGTCGCGACCGTCCACTCCATGTCGTAGTTGCCGGTATAGAGCGGACCGGTGCGCGAGAAGAGCAGACTGACCGGATAGTTCTTGATCTCGATATCGAACCCGATCTGCTTGAGCATGCTCTGGATCACGACCTCGGCCTGCTGGTTCTCGATCTTGTTCGTGCCGGTCGAGATCTGCATCGCGAGCTTCTCGCCGTTCTTGCGCAAGATGCCGTCCGGGCCGGGCTTCCAGCCGGCCGATGCGAGCAACTTCTTGGCGTCGGCGATGTCGAACGGGTAGCGCGGAATGCTCGGCGCCGCCCACGACTTCGGGTAGACGTCGCTGGTCGCGAGATCGTTATAGCCGTGATAGATCTTATCGTTGATGTTCGCCCAGTCGACCGCTTCGGCGATCGCGCGACGCACGCGCACGTCGCGGAGATTCGGGCGGCTTACGTTGAACTGCAGGCGTCGCCAGTTCGCGACCAAGCGTTTTACGACGTCAATCCCGTCGATGTTCTTGAGTTGCGCGATGGTGCTCTCGCTGACCCCCGAGTAGACGTCGATCTCGTGAGACTGCAGCTGATTGAAGAGCGTGTTGGTATCCGGAACGACTTTCCAGATGATCTTGG
>JALYSX010000143.1 GCA_030854585.1 Vulcanimicrobiota bacterium | reverse complement strand
CTAGGCCGTCGCTTCCGCCGCGAACGCGTTCCACTCTTCGCGCAAAGCGTGCTTGTCGGCGTCGCTTGCAAAGGAGGCGTTCAGGGTCGCGAGGTTGATGTTCCACAACTCGTCCCACGTGAAGCCTTGCGAGAGCAGCGTGCGGTACTCGTTGTTCAAGTCCGTCTCGAACATCGCCGGATCGTCGGAGTTGAGCGTGACCAAGACGCCCGCATCCTTGAGCGCGCGGATCTGATGCGGTTCGCCGGCCTTGACGACGCCGACGCGATAGTTGCTCTGCGGGCAGATCTCGAGCGGGATCTGCGTCTCGCGCAAGCGCTCCATCAGCTCCAGATCTTCGAGGCTCAGCACGCCGTGGCCGATGCGTTCCGCGCCGAGCGAGTCGAGCGCGCCGATCATGCTGGCCGTGCCGACCGTCTCGCCCGCGTGGGCGACGACGTGCAGACCGGCCGTGCGCGCCCCGCGATACGTTTCGGCGAAAAGTTCGGGCGGAAAGCCGATCTCTGGGCCGCCCAGACCCACGCCGATGAAGACGCCGCGCTTGTGGCCTTCGATTGCGAGGTCGAGGACGCGCGCCTGCGAGGCGGGAATCTCTCGCGAGATATCGGCGATGAAGCGTACGGCCACGCCGTGCTCGCGTTCGACGTCGGCGGCCGCGTCGCGGATCGCATCCAGGAACGCCGAGCGGTCGATCTGTTGCGGGAGCAACGAGCACGAGACGAACGTTTCGGTGTACTTGATGTTCTGCGCGGCCTGCTGCGCGCCGAAGCGGCGGACCAGCAGGCCGTAGTCGTCGACCGTGCGCAAGAACTGGGTGCAGGCGACGTAAACCTGGATGAAATGGTCGAAATCGCGGAACTTGAAATGCTCTTCCCACTGCGGCAGATCCGATGCCGGGATCTCGATGCCGTTCCGCTTGGCGATCTCGAAATACGTATCCGCCGCCGTCGCACCCTCGAGATGCACGTGGATCTCGGTTTTCGGCATGCGCGAAATCCGCGCGGTCATAACGTCGTCCTGCTCTGCCATATTCCCGCTAGTTTACCATGCCCGTCAACGTCTTCCGGGCGTTCTCCATGTTGACTGCCAGAGCGGGGTTGAAGCCGATCCAGGTCGCACGGATGCGGCCCTCGGGGTCGACGACCACCATTGTGGGGAAACCTTGGATCTGGAAATACTGGTTCGAAAAGCTCGGCGGGTCGAGAACGACGCCGTGCAGGTCGTGAAGCTTCGCGAAAGCGGCGACCGTCACGCGCGGCTCGCCGACATCGACCGGAATCACGTCGACGTCCGGATGGGCCTTCGCGTATCCCTCGGCGATCGGCAAAGAGAGCTTACACGGTCCGCACCACGACGCCCAGAAGTCGAGAAACACGACGCGCCCGCGATGCGCGGTGAGCGCGAAGGTGCCACCGTCGAGGCGCGCGTACGACACGTGCGGTGCCGGATAGGCACTCGCGCGATCGAGCATGCGCGGTGCGACGAGCCACTTCCACGCGACGAACAGGACGACGAGGATCGCGAGCCCGTCCCAGACGCGTTGCCACGATCGCCACCACGGCGATGGCTCGACCGGCGCGGATCCTTCAGTCATCGACGAAGACTGCTGCAATACCCTGTCCACCGCCGATGCACGCCGATGCGACGCCGTAGCCGCCGCCCTGCTGCTGCAGATCATGCAAGGTCGTAAGCGCAAGACGTGCGCCCGACGCGCCCAGCGGATGCCCGAGCGAGATCGCGCCGCCGTGCGGATTCAAGCGCACCCCGGTGCTCGACATCGCCCGCAGACACGCGATCACTTGCGGTGCGAACGCTTCATTGATCTCCATCACGGCGAGGTCTTTCTCACTGATGCCGGCACGCGCCAGCGCTTTCGGAATCGCGACCGCGGGCCCGATGCCCATGATGTCCGGGTCGACGCCGACCACGGACGAACCGACCAATCGGCCGATCCACTTCAGCCCGTCCGCGCGCGCCTGCTTCACCGTCGTCAGGACGAGCGCGGCCGCACCGTCGGTGATGCCACTCGCATTGGCCGGCGTTATCACGCCGCCTTTGCGGAAGCGGGCCGGGAGTTTCGCGAGCTTCTCCATCGAGAGTCCGGCGCGCGGACCTTCGTCGGTCTCGACCAGCACGGTCGTGCCCTTCGGGCCGGGCACGTTGACGCCGACGATCTCGTCGGCGAAGTAGCCGGAGGCCTGCGAGGCGAGTGCGTGGGTCTGGCTCTCGAGCGCGAACGCATCGCACTCTTCGCGTGAAACCGCATACTTCTCGGCCAGGTTTTCGGCGGTGACCGCCATCGGCAAATCGTTATACGAGTCGGTCAGCGCTTCCCAGAGGGTGTCCTCGAACTTCACGTTCGCGCCCAGGTGGAAGCCTTCGCGGGCCCCGCGGACGACGTGCGGTGCCTGGCTCATGTTCTCGGTTCCGCCTGCGAGGGCGTAACGCGCCTGCCCGAGCGCTAGCGTCTGGGCCGCCGAGAGCAATGCTTGGAGGCCCGACCCGCACAGGCGGTTCAGGGTCAGGGCGGGGGTCCCGACCGGCAGGCCGGCGCGGAGGCCCACGTGGCGGGCCAGGTAGATCGCATCGGCGCTGGTCTGCATGACGTTGCCGAAGACGATCTCGTCGATCGCCTCCTTGGGGACGCCACTGCGGGCCAGGGCCCCCTCGGCGGCGGCCACGGCCAGGTCCGTCGCGGTCAGGGCGGCGAGGCTCCCGCCGAAGTTGCCGAACGGCGTACGCGCGCCGGCAAGAACGACGACATCGTTATCGTGAATTGACGTACTCATAGGATGCCGGGACACTTCGGCGGCAGGCCGGGCAACCTTCCTCTCTGCGCAAGGCGCGCGAGAGGTCCGTGTTGCGACCTTCGCCGATTTCGTGCAAGGTCAGGAGCGAGGAGGGAGCAACGCCGTTGCGTTGTGACCGACGAGCGACGAAGAGATTGCGCGAAAGCGGGGCGAGGGCGTCCCACGAGGACCTTCCGCGCGCCTTCCCTAATCCTGGGCGGGCAATGCCTGTAAACCGCCAAGCCGCCATTACGCTCGACGCCCGCTCGCTACAGCAGGCCACCAAGACCGAGCAGATCCTCGAAGCCTTCGACAAACTGACCATGAACGCGATCCTCGAGATCAACGAGGAGAGCGATCCGCGCGCTCTGCGCAACGAGATGAACCAGCTCCGTTCGGGGCGCTTCTCGTGGGATGCGCGTAACCTGGGCGGCAACCGTTGGACGGTTCGCCTCGAGCGCATCGACGAGCACGCGGACGGCGAGACCTTCCTCCAACACGTCGTGCCGTTCGGTTCGGCCAAGGCCTCGACGATCAAGGAACTCGCCGGTCAGGTGAGCGAGCGCCACTTCAAGGCGGGCGATACCATCTTCGACGAAG
>JALYSX010000113.1 GCA_030854585.1 Vulcanimicrobiota bacterium | reverse complement strand
TCGCTTCGGTCGGAACACGGACTTTGTCGACGAGCTTGAGCACTTCGAGCGTCTTGATCGCCCACCAGGTGATGTCGATCTCGCGCTTGCGCAGACCGTGACGCGCCGAGAACGGAAACGCGTGGTGGTTGTTGTGCCAGCCCTCTCCGGAGGTCATGATCGCGACCCACCAGGAGTTCGTCGATTTGTCGGTCGTCCTATACGTGCGGTAGCCGATCGAATGTGCGGCGCTGTTCACTAGCCACGTCGTGTGATACGTGAAGACCAAGCGTCCGAAGCCGGCCCATATCACCCACGCCCAGCCGCCGAAATAGAACAGGACGCCCGCAAGCGCCAGCTGTAGCGGCACGTGCAGAATCTGTAGCGCGCGGTAGAACGGTTGCGCGGCCAGATCGGGTGCGAGCTTCTTGAGCTCGTCGCGCTTCGGAATCGCCGGGTTCGTGCGGAAGAGCCAGGCGACATGCGCCCACGAGATACCGCGGTTGATGTTGTGCGGATCGCCGGCTTGATCCGAATGGGCGTGATGGACGCGATGCGTCGCTACCCATTGGATCGGCCCGCCTTGGAACGCGAGCGTCGCGAAGAGCGCCGTCAGGTATTCGAGCGGTTTGACCATGCGCAGGCTGCGGTGGCTGAGTGTACGATGATAGTTGAGCGTCACTCCCCACGCGCCGGTGACGAACGCGAGGATGCCGGCAACCAGGATTCCAGACCAGCTGAAAAGCGCCGGAACGAATACTAGCAAGGCGCCGAGGTGGATGAAGAGTAAACCGAAGCCATTCGGCCAGTTGGGTTGCGAGCGGTCCATGCCTGTGGGTTTCGGGAATAGAAGGAGGAGTCATGCCAAAATCCCTCGCCGATCTCGGCACTCCCTTGCGCCCACTGCTCATTCTTAACGCCCAAGCAAGCGGTGCAGGCGCGGATCCCGCCCTCGAATCGCGATTGACCGAGCATTTCCCGCAGGCCATACTCGTCCGGCCGAATACGCCCGACGAGGCGATCGCTGCGATACGTTCGCGCGAGGAGAGCGTCGATGCGATACTTGTCGGAGGTGGCGACGGCTCCGTTTCGTCGATCCTCGTTCCGTTGATCGAATCCGGTCTGCCACTCGGCGTGCTCCCACTCGGTACGGCGAACGATTTTGCGCGCAGTATCGGCCTTTCCGACCTCGAGAGCGCTATCGCCGCGATCGCTTCCGGCGCGATCTGCGCGGTCGACGTCGGCGAAGCTAATGGACGCCTCTTTCTCAACACCATCGCGCTCGGACTGCCCGCGGTCGCCGCGCGCGATCTGACCGCCGACCTTAAAAAGCGCCTCGGAATGTTTGCAGCCGCCGCGGTCATCCCAAAGATCTTGCGGCAAGGCCGCGGATTCTCGGTCGAGATCGCGGATGCCGCCGGCACCGTGAAGGTCGAGAACTGCATCGCGGTCCTCGCGGGCGTGGGCCGGTACATGGGCGGATTCCCGGTAGCCTATCGGGACCTCGCGGACGGGCTGCTCCACCTGGTCGCCGCTCGGGCGCGCTCCTGGCGCGAAGTTCTCTCGATCCTCGGCTCCGCGCTCATCCGTCGCCTTCCCGACGATTGGAACGTGACCGAGCGCGCGACGGTCGCCTGCACCCTGCGGACCTCGCGGCCACTCGATGTCGCGCTCGACGGAGACATCGCGTTCAAGACGCCGGTCGAGCTGCGCATTCGCCCGGGAGCGATCCGGGTGTATTCCGGGAACTACTAGGACGTTAGTTGATAGCGCCGCGGCTCGGGCGTACCGGGGCATGGATGGCGGAAGCTCGGACGCCGCCTCGAGCGTCCTTCTCGGTGGCGTCCTGGAACGTATCACCGACGGAATCTTCGCACTCGATGCCGATTGGCACATCGTGTACGTCAACTCGCGTGCTCGCGAACTGCTGGACGCGCGCGATCGGAACCTGAAGGCGAACTCTATCTTCAGGCGTTTCCTCGCGCGCGTCACGCCTCGTTCGAGCGCGAGGATCGCGCTGCGATGGCGGATCAATGCCCGCGTACTTCGTCGAACACTCGCGGACGGTCGATCGCTGGTTCGAGATCCAGGTCTATCCGTCGCAGGACGATCTCTCGATCTATTTCCGCGATGTCACCGAGCGGATCGAGGCCGAGCGCGCGTAGCAGCGAGATGCGCTGATCGACTTCGGACGAACGGCGCTCGGACGGATCGCGACCGGCCGCCTTATGGGCGACGCACTCGGACTCTTGCTCACCTCTCTCGAACTGCCGTACGCGGAGATCTATCTCTACGACGCGAGCACTCGGCAGTATCGATAGTCGAGGTCGCCGGCCTCGGCGATGAGGTCGCACCACACGACGCACCGCCGCTCTCCGACGAAGTGATCGCCGAAGTCCTGGCCGGGCGCTTCTCGTCTCCAAGGACGTGAGCGCGGATGCGCGCTTCACCGATCGGGAGACGCTTTCGCGCTTGGGAATAGTCGCTGCCTACTGCGTTCCGGTCGGAACGCAGTAGGCGCCCTTCGCGATGATGGCGCCCTTCGGATCGCGCGAAGCGATCGTGAGCGCTTCGCGTCGCCGATTTTCCGACGGCGTCGCGACCACGCTCGGCGAGACGATGCGCGCGAAGGTCGCGCGCCGACGCAATCGCGAGATCCTCGAATCGATCAACGACGCGTTCGGCGCC
>JALYSX010000107.1 GCA_030854585.1 Vulcanimicrobiota bacterium | reverse complement strand
CCCGCTATGGCCGCGCCGACGAAGATGCTCGCCACCACGAATGAGGTCATGAAGTAGCGCCCGATATCGGTCTCGTCGGAGTAGCCGAGCGCGAACGGCACCGCGAGCGCGCCGCACAAGAGCAACGTCGACGTGCCGAGCCGGTCGCGTGCGAACGCATATGCGATTCCGCCGACGAGGAGCGCCAAGCCGAACCAGGTGAGTTCGTCGCGCAACGCCACGAGATAGATGGTCCCCCGATGCGCGTAGATCATCGGATTGAAGATCGAGCGCAGGCCGCCGTTCACGTCGAAGTCGGAGCCGCTGATCTCGGCTTTGAAGCCTTCGAGCGTCGACGGATGACCGTAGTCGAAGAACGGACGTCCCGCAGGCAATCCAAGCGCACGCTGCGGATCGAGACCGTGCGAACTGACGTAGGCGCTTCGTAGCGGAAGATAGGCGTAGAACGCGACTACGATGGCCGCTGCAAGCGCGATCGCGCCGATCAGGGTCTCGCTCGACAACCGATGCAGGCGCGCGATCAGCAGCACCAGCAGCCCCGGCAAGAGCAGCGCGCTGACCGGATGGGTCGCGATGCCGATCGCCCAGGCGGCCGCGCCGAGATAGAACCAGCGCGTCTCATCGGTGCGATACCAGCGAAACGCGCAGTAGAGCGTCGTGGCGATCGCGAGCGCCGCGAACGAGTGCACCTCGGCTTTGGTGGCGTGCGCCCAGACCACGCCGCCTGTCGCGAAGATCCAAGCCGCGACCGCGCCCGCCCAGGCGTTGCCGTACCGCTCGAACACGAACCGCGCGATCAGCGAGCCGGTCAGCGAGAGCGATGCGACGCTGATCAGCGTCATGCGGAACGCGACCCCACCGAAAGGGAGCGCGTGTGTGACCATCCAGCCGAGGACGATATAGGCGGGAAAGCCCGTCGGATGGGCGATTCCGGCGATGTACGGAACGACGTCCATCTCGCCGGTATCCCAATAGCCCACATCGCGATACGCGGATGCGAGAAAGAGCGCGAACGGCAACAGCCATGCGAGCCACAAGGGAAGGCGCTCGCGCGCGAACGTCACCGCCGGCCGAAAGTCGAAGGTGGGAGCGACGTCGGAAAGCGGTAGTCGCCGAACGCGATCCGTTCGCGCGCCGGCTGCCCGTTCACGCTCGCGCGGACGGTGGCGAGTACCGGCATCCAGTTGCCCGCGAAGGCCGCATACCGGATCTCGCCGTCGCCGCGCGTCGCGAGCGAGGTCGAGTGAAACCCGATCGAGCGGGGCAGAAAGGCCTCGCCATCGATGGTCACGTGCGTGACGACGAAGCCGGTCGCGCCCTTCGCAAACGGCACCGCATCGAAGAGGTAGTCGGTGCGCGCGCCGATGACGATCGGGCGGACGAAGAGCAGTTCGTAGAGGCCCGGTCGGGGCGCGAGCTTGCCGACCGCGTAGCGGTCCTCGCGTCTGCCGATTGAAATCGCGGCGGTCTTGGGCTTGGCGCCGTCGACCGAAATCGTCTCGTCGCGCACGTTGAGCCCGCTCCGGTAGATGCGATGACGCTGCTCGATGTCGTTCGGACCGGCCTGCGAGACGGCGTAGGAGAAGATCGCGTATGGCGGCGTCGACAGCCTCGCGAGCGCCCGCGCGTAGTTCTGCAACACCAGTTGCGAGTCGAGCGGTGCCGCGCCGAGCAAGAGCAATCCGAAGAGCCCGGCGACGATCCTCACCCGAGAACGGCGTCCCGGATCGCGGTCACGGCCGCGTCGGCGCCGTCGGCGTTCTTGCCGCCGCCCTGCGCTTGGGCCGCCTGGCCGCCGCCCTTACCACCGACCAGCGGCGCGGCGAGCTTCACCAGATTGCCGGCGTGCACGCCGGCGGCGACCAAGTCGTCGCTGACGGAGACCAGGACCGAGACGTTGCCGTCCTCGACGCCCGCAAGAGCGATCGTGCCACTGCGCATGCGCGAACGGATCGCACCGCTCAGATGCCGGAGCGCTTCGCCGTTGGCATCGTGCACGACCGCCCCGACGAACGCGCGACCGTTGCGCTCTTCTTTCTTCTCCAGGTACGACGTCGCATCGGCCGAGGCCAGGCGCGCCTTCAGCTGGCTGACCGCGCCTTGCAAGTCCTTCGTCTCCCGCTGCATCTTCTCGATGCGCTCGGCGAGTTCGTCGGGCGTGGTCGCAAGCGCGCTCGAGAGCGAACCGAGCAGATCGTGCTGTTTCTCGACGAACTCTTCGGCGGATTTCGAGACGCACGATTCGATGCGCCGGATGCCGCTGCCGACCGAGAACTCCGAGAGGATCACGAACAGTCCGAGTTCGCCGGTCGAATGCGAGTGCGTGCCGCCGCAGAACTCCACCGACGGGCCGGCTTGGACCATGCGGATCGCATCGCCATATTTCTCGCCGGCCATCCAGATGGCGCCGGTCTTCTTGGCGTCCTCCAGCGTGAGGACGCGCGTCTCCAGATGCGCGTCGTCGCGGATCATCTCGTTGACACGCTCCGAGACCGCTTGCTTCTGCTCCGTCGTGAGCGCGCCGCCCGGCCAACGGAAATCGAAGCGCATCCGGTCGATGCCGACCCACGATCCCGCCTGCACCACATCGGCGCCGAGCACGTCGCGCAACGCGCGCTGCAACAAGTGCGCCGAGGTGTGGTGCCGGCGGATCTCGCGACGCCACCAGTCGAAGACCTCGGTCGTCACCGCATCGCCGGTCGCGAGCTCGCCACCGACCATCACGCCGGTATGCGCGAGTGCCTCGCCCATGTATTGCGTGTCGCGCACTTCGAAGCGCGCGCCATCCCGCTCGATGGTCCCGCGATCGCCGATCTGTCCGCCGCGTTCGCCGTAGAACGACGAGCGGTCCAGCACGATCGTAGCTTCATCGCCGGCCGAAAGCGAGGCGACCGGCTTCCCATCGTGTAGGAGCGCGACGATCGTCGCGTCGCTCTTCAGCCCGTCGTAACCGGTGAATTCGCTTGCGATGGCGGGCAGTTCGGCCACCGTCACGACGTCGCGCTTGCTCCGGGCATCCGAGCGGGCCCGTTCGCGCTGCTCGTTCATGTGCGCTTCGAACGAAGCGCCGTCGACTGCGACGCCGCGTTCGCTTGCGACTTCGCGGGTCAGTTCGATCGGGAAGCCGTGCGTGTCGTGGAGTTCGAAGGCGGCCTTGCCGTCGATCAAGCGCGTGCAGTCCGCCGTCGCCCCTTCGATCAGGCGATCCAGCATGGCCATGCCGCGTTCGAGCGTGCGATCGAAGGTCTGCTCCTCGAGCGCGATCGCGTGGCCGATGCGCGACGCGTTCGCACGCAGTTCGGGATAGCCCGATTCGAGCGAGGTGACGACCGCGCCGGTCAGCTTGGCGAGGAATCCATCCGGATAGCCGAGCAACCGTCCGTTGCGCACGGCGCGCCGGATCAGGAAACGCAGCACGTAACCGCGATCGTTGTTCGAGGGATAGACGCCGTCGTTGACCAGGAAGGTCGCCGCACGCGCGTGATCCGCGATGATGTTCTGGCGCTCGCGCTGCTCGAGCGCGTTCAGCGAGGTCTTGCCGACCGACGGTTGCGCCGCGATCAGATCGGTGAAGAGATCCGTCTCGTACATCGAGGCGAGACCGTTCGCGACCGCGAGCATGCGTTCGAGTCCGGCACCCGTATCGATGGACTTGCGCGGCAACTCGGTGAGCTTGCCGTCCGCCCCGCGATTGTACTGTTGGAAGACGACGTTCCAGATCTCGACGTAGCGATTTCCGAGGTTCGGCCCGGTATCGCTCGCGTCGCTCGCGTACTCGGCGCCGGTATCGTAGAAGATCTCCGAGCACGGGCCGCACGGGCCGGTCGAGCCCATCGTCCAGAAGTTATCCTCGTCGAAGCGCGAAATCCGCGACGCATCCAGGCCGACGTCGTCGATCCAGATCTTCCCGGCTTCGTCGTCGGTGGTGTGGACCGTCACGTAGAGCTTGTGCGGATCGAGCCGCATCACGGTCGTGACGAACTCCCACGCCCACGCGATCGCCTCGCGCTTGTAGTAGTCGCCAAACGAGAAGTTGCCGAGCATCTCCAGGAACGTCCCGTGCCGGCCGGTCCGGCCGACGTTCTCGATGTCGCTCTTGGCCCCGGCGACCCGCAGGCAGCGCTGGACCGTCACCGCGCGCGGCGCCGGCGCCGGCTCGTCGCCCAGGAAGACGGGCACGAACGGCTCCATCCCGGCGATCGTGAAGAGCGTCGTGGACATCTCGTCCGGGATCAGGGTCGCCGACGGCAGATGCTTGTGCCCCTTGGCGACAAAGAAGTCGACGAAGGCTTTGCGGAGTTCTTGACTTCTCATAGCTGACGCCAGATTGTATCAGAAAAGAGCGCCGGGCTCCTACCGCAAGGGTCCTTCGAGACGCGCTTCCCGTTCCTTCAGGATGACACACAGAATAGGCCCCGCCCCGGCCTCGTGTCACCCGGAGGAGCGAGCGCAGCGAGCGTCTCGAAGGCGCGTGCCCTCAGTCCCGCAGAAATGCCCGGAGCTTCTCGAGCGCCTTCTGCTGTAGCCGCGAGACGTGCATCTGACTGACGTTGAGGCGCTTGGCGATCTCCGTCTGGGAGACGGACTCGTAGAAGCGCAGGTGGAGGATGACGCGCTCGCGGCCGTTCAGGACGCCGAAGGCGCGTTCGATGATCGTGCGGTCCTCGAGCATCGCAAGCTCCGTGTCGTCGGAACCGATCACGTCGGCAAGCGTCTGAGACTTACCGTCACCGTCGCCCCCGAGTTCGGTGTCGAGCGAGAGCAGATTGTAGACCTGGCCCAACTCTTGCGCTTCCAGGATCTCTTCGACGCTCGCGTTGAGGCTTTCCGCGAGCTCGGTAACGGTCGGAGCGCGACCGATCTTGATCGAGAGCTTCTCGACGGCTCGATTGACCGCGAGGTTGAGTTCTTGCAGTCGGCGCGGGACCTTGACGGCCCAGCCCTTGTCGCGGAAGTAGCGCTTGATCTCGCCGACGATGGTCGGCGTTGCATACGTGGTGAACTCGACACCGCGATCCATCGCGAAGCGGTCGATCGCCTTGAGCAAGCCGAGCGTGCCGACCTGTATCAGATCGTCGAGGGGCTCGCCGCGATTGGCGAACTTGACAGCCAGGTACCGCACTAGGTTCAGGTGCGCGACCACCAGTTCGCCGCGTAACTCCTCATCGCGCGAGACCGCGAAGCGCGCGAACGCCTCCCGGGTCTGCTGACGATCCCAGCGGACGCTCTCGGGCCTCTCGGCTTTTTCGGTCAGGATGCGAGTCTCTTGACCATGACGAGGTGGGTGCCACGTTCGGGATGCACGTCGTACTCGACGTCGTCCATCAGCGAGCGGATCAGGAACACGCCGAGCCCGTCGACGCGGCCGTCGTCCTCGGCCAGCGCCGGCGGAGAGCCGGCCGGTGCGCCATCGATATTCGTATTCGTGACGGTGACGCGTAGATGCGCGTGATCGGCCTCGCAGACGATCTGGATCTGGTTCGCGGCGTCCGCGCTCTGGATGGCGTTGGTACACGCTTCGGCGACCGCAAGCTTGACGTCCTCGATCTCTTCGATCGTGAAATGCATGCGGCTCGCAACGGCTGCGGCCGCGAGGCGTGCGACCGCGACCCATTCCGCTTTGCGCGGAATGCGAAGTTCGACTGTCTCGAGGGTCGCCGAGTCGGCTCCGGACACGATCACACGGACGCTTTCATGGCAGCATCTTCCGAGTCGAAAATTCCGAAGATCTTGACCAAACCAGTGATGTCGAAGATCTTCTTGATCTGCGGGTTGGTGCAGACCAGGTTGACGGTTCCGCCGTGCTCTCGAACGCGCTTGAGCCCACCGATCAACACGCCGAGCCCGGTCGAGTCGATGTAGCGGACCTTCTCGAGGTCGATCACGAGGTTGTAGACGCCGCGGTCGATCAGCTCGCCGAGCGCGTCCTTGACCTTGGGCGACGTGTAGACGTCGATCTCACCCGCGAGTTCGACGATATTGCACTCGCTATCCGTCTCGCGAACGTTGACTTTAATATCCACGCCTAGTTGTCCGAGCGCGACCCGAGATCGTCGCGCATGTTCTGCGCAGATGTCTTGCCTTCGTCGACCGCGCCGTCGAAATTAGCGCGCGCGTTGTCGACGATGTCCTTGCCGCGCGAGTAGAGATCCGTCGCGCTGGTCTGCCACGTCGAGGTCGCATCGCTGACCTTGCCGCGCAGATCGCCGCTCGCGTCCATCGCGAAGTTGCCGGCCTCCCGCGCCTTTCCGACGACCATGTCGCGCAGCTCTTCTTGCGCGAGTAGTATCGCGGCAGCGCCGCCGACCAGCACGCCGACCAGAAGTCCCGCGACGAATCCGCCGCCGCCCTTACCGTTGCTCATTCCCGTGTACTCCTACGTCTTTTCTTTGTTGGTATCGTCGCCGCGTCCGTTGACCAGACGCCGCAATCCCGCGCTCACTCCGGTGATGGTCGCGCCGATGTTGATGATCGCGGGCGAAACCGCATCCTTCGTCAACTGCGCCGTCGAGGACACGTGTCCGGCGACGTCTTCGAGCGACTTCACGACGCCCGTCAAGCGGGCGATCGCCCGATCCGCGGAATCCGCGATCCCGCCGACCGACGCAAGCGCGGCGCCGACCGGTTTGCCGACGGTCTCGATCTGTCGATCGACCTCGTCGAGCGTGACGTTGACGCGCGCGAGCGTTTTCGCAAGGGCCGTCATCGCGATCATCATACCGATGCCGACCAAGAGAACGCCGACGCCCACGCCGATGTCGAGGACAATTGCCCAGTCGAAGCCTGAATTTGTACCCAAGTCGTCTCTCCTAGGCGTCGCGGTTTCCGGAACCTAGGGTGCTATTCCCCGTTCGGGGCGCTTTCTTACCTAGGAGCATCTGTGGCCAGCATCTCGCGCGCGAGGCGCGGCAAGAGTGCGCCGACCCGGTCGATCGCGGCCCGGTCGGTGGCTCGCCCCAAGGTCAAGCGGAGGACGCTCGCCGCCAGACCGGAGGGGAGCCCGAGCGCCTCGACGACGTGGCTGATCTCCAGCGCCCCGGAGGTACAGGCGCTCCCGGCCGAGACGGCCACCCCTTCCAGATCGAGGCGGACTAGCAGTTGCTCGGACTCGACGCCCGGGACCGCGATCGAGAGGTGGTTGGCCAGCCGATGCTTCCGCGCGCCGTTCACCCGTAGGCCGGGGATTCCGGCGCAGAGTGCGGCCTCGAGCCGGTCGCGCAGGGCTGCGGTCGCTTGCGCGTCGCGCTCCCAGTCGGCCAAGGTCAGTTCGAGGGCGCGCGCCATTCCGACGATGCCGGGCACGTTCTCGGTCCCGGCCCGGCGACCGAACTCCTGGCTCCCGCCCCGGACCAGCGGCGCGATCGCGACCCCGTCGCGCACGTAGAGCGCGCCCACCCCCGTGGGGCCGTAGAACTTGTGCGCCGCAATCGAGAGCAGGTCGACGCCGAGCGGGCCGACCGCGAGCGGCAGATAGCCCGGCGCCTGGACCGCGTCCGTGTGGAAGACGACGCCGCGCTCGTGAGCGATGGCGGCGAGTTCCGCGATCGGCTCGATCGTTCCGATCTCGTTGTTGGCGTACATCACGCTTGCAAGAATCGTATCCGGCCGGAGTGCGGCCGCGAATGCCGCCGGCGAGACCTCGCCATCTGCGGAGACCGGCAATAACGTGATCTCGAATCCGTCGTCCTGCAACGCATCGAGCGCGTGAAGAACGGCATGGTGTTCGATCGTGGTCGAGACGATATGCAGACCGCGGTGCCGATTGCGACGCGCGACGCCGGCGAGCGCCATATTGTCGGCCTCGGAGCCGCTCCCCGTGAAGACGATCTCCTTGCGTTTCGCGCCGAGCAGCCGCGCGATCGTATCGCGAGCATCGTCCAGCGCCGCCCGAGCGGCTCGGCCTTCGCCGTGGAGCGACGACGCGTTATAGCCACGCTCCGCGAAGTGCGGAAGCATCGCTTCGAGCACCTCGGGGCGGACGGGCGTGGTCGCCGCGTGGTCGAGATAGATCCGCTGCAAGATGCGTGATCATTCCCAGGTGCGTCCAAGAGTTCCCGGCTACGATGCGGGTGTGCGACGCTCCATCGCACGACTCCGAGAAGCAGCGACGAGAACGAAGGCGGTCAGAGGGATCTCTGGCCGCCTTCAACGATTACGGGGGTCGTCCTCGGGATCGAGGTAGACGTGCCCGCGTAGGTTCTCGGGAAGGTTGAACTGCTTGACCGAGTAGTCGTCGTGCGCGTAGTGGTAGTCTCGACCGTAGCCGAGGTTCTTCATCAACCCGGTGGCGGCGTTGCGCAGATGGAGCGGGACCGGATCGTTGCGCGTCTCTTGCACGTCGGCCATCGCGGCCCCGTACGCACGCCCGACCGCATTCGACTTCGGCGCGGTCGCGAGATAGAGCACGGCGTGCGCGAGCGGATAGTGACCCTCGGGCATGCCGAGGAAGTGCACGGCCTGCTGCGCGGCGAGCGCCACCTGCAGTCCGCGCGAATCTGCCAGACCGACGTCTTCGGAGGCGAGGATCACGATTCGGCGCGCGATGAAGAGCGGGTCTTCGCCCGCGTCGATCATGCGCGCGAGCCAGTACAGCGACGCGTCCGGATCGCTCGCGCGCATCGACTTGATGAATGCCGAGATCGTGTCGTAGTGGTTGTCGCCGCCCTTGTCGTAGTTGGCCATCCGACGCTGCATCGCGTCCAGCACGGTCGCGCGATCGATCGTCTTCGAGACGCTCGCCGCGAACTCGAGCGCGTTCAGCGCCGCGCGCGCATCGCCGTTCGCGAGATCGATCAGCACCGCACGCGCCTCGGGCTCCAACGTCACGCCCTTCGCGCCCAGTCCGCGCTCCGGGTCCGCAAGCGCGCGATCGACCAGCGCGCCGACGTCGTCGTCCGTCAGCGACTCCAGCACGAACACGCGTGAGCGCGAGAGCAGCGCGGAGTTCACTTCGAAAGACGGGTTCTCGGTGGTAGCGCCGATCAGGACCGTCGTACCGTCCTCGACGTACGGCAGCACCGCATCCTGTTGACCCTTGTTGAAGCGATGGATCTCGTCGATGAACAGAACCGTACGTTTGCCCATCCGCTTGCGCGCCTGGGCTTCGGCGACGACCTTGCGCAGGTCCGCGACGCCCGCGCTGACGGCGGAGAGTTTGGTGAAGTGCGCGCCGGTCGTGCGCGCGACGATCTCCGCAAGCGTCGTCTTGCCGGTCCCGGGGGGACCCCACAGGATCATCGACGGCACCGTATCGCTCTCGATCGCGCGTCGGAGCGCCCGTCCGGGCCCGACGATCTGCGTCTGGCCGACGTACTCGTCGAGCGTCCGCGGGCGCATCCGGGCCGCGAGCGGCGCGTTCTTGGCGTCGTCGCCTTCCGGGTCTTGCGCGAAGAGCGTCGGTTCCATGCGCGTTACGGCGACGGCGAAGGCGCGGGCTTCGGCTTCTTCTGGAACGGGTTCTTGATCGTGATCTTCTTCGCGGGCACGATCGCGGGGCCGGGACCGCCCGGGAAGATGATGACCACGCCGGCTTTCGGGGTGGATTCCGCATGCACGTCGCCCGTAAGCGTATCGTAGGTCATGTGGTCGGCCTTCATCGACTTGGGCGGCTGAACCACGACCGCGTGACCGTCGAGCTTGAGCAGATGCGCCTTGTCGTCGAGCAGGCCCGCGTCGGCATCGCCCGTCGTGTCGTTGTGCGTGTAGTGGACGCTACCGGTCGCCGTGTAGCGCTTGGCCGCGTCGTCGACGTCGAGCCGATCCGTGGTGAGCGTGGTCGGAC
>JALYSX010000093.1 GCA_030854585.1 Vulcanimicrobiota bacterium | reverse complement strand
TGCCAAGCCCGTTGCACCCGCGCGCCCGGAGTCCTGGCGGCGCGAGCTAGTCTCGAGGTCTTCGAACACGTAGGCGACGTCGAACATCCGCCACGGAACGGCGGCGCGGCTTACCTCAGCGAGATGACGAGTTTGCCGTCCGCGGCCGGAGCGGGTGCGGCAACGGGTGCCGGGGGGACGTAGGTGGGCGTCTGCAACGCGAGATCCGGAACGGTACCTGCGGCGACTTTCGCTTTGTAGTCATCGATCGCGACGTGGAGCGCTTCGAGCGCGCGCTGCGGGTAGTCTTTCTTCTTCTCCGGGTAGCCTTCGAGTTCGGCTTCGACCTGAGCTTCGGTGATCGCGCTCGCTTCGGCGATCGTCTTGCCCTTGGCAAGATCCACGACCAAGCTGCAGGTCGCGGTGCCGAAACCGCAGCCGGTGGTGAAGTACGAGATGTCTTCGATCACGGCGCCCGGCCCGATCTTCAGGAAGAAGTTGTACATGTCGCCGCACGAGTCGCTGAAGTACTCGCCGCTCGCGGTCGGGTTCTCCATCGTGCGGAATCCGGCGCGGTCTTCGACCAGCTTTTGGAACTTGGGAAAGTTCATCTCGTTTGCGGCTTCCTATTTATACTTTTGCGACGTTGGTGAGTTCGAAACGACACTCGCGATCACCGTGTGCGAGCGAGGCGGTCTGCACGTGCTCGCCACCGAGCGTCTCGTCCATCACGTGATGGATGACCGAGCAGACTTCCGGGTTGTCCTTGGCGACGGACGAGTACGGGCAGGTGTGTTCGTGGAGCGCGAAGCCGCCATCGATCAGACTATACTCCGCCATCACCCCTGAATCGCACAAGACTTCCGTCAGTTGCGCGACCCGCCCCTCGGGCTCGCTCGCGGTCACGCGATCCTTGGCTTTGGCAGCGGCGCGGCCCGCGATCCCGCGGAAGATCGCGTCGACGCCGGCATCGCCCTGCGTCTCCCGGACCTCTCGCAAGACGGCGCTCAGCATCTTGTCGTAGTGCTGTGGGAAAAGTTTCTCGGCTTCGGTCGTGAGCGAGAACTCGAGCGTCGGCTTGGTCGGGCCGCGCCGGACCGGCTTCTCGGCCACCAGCGCATCCCGCTCCAGCACGACCAGCTGTTGGCGGATCGCGTTGGGCGAGAGCCCGAAGAGCCCGGCCAGATCGGCGGCCGAAGCCGTGCCACGGCGTCGCAGCTCGGCGACGATCCGGCCTCGGGTGCTTTGGAAGAAGCGATCGGCTTGCATATCTGCCCCCATCCTACCATTTTGGACCCCAGATAGTAAAGTTTATCCTTGACTTTCTCCCGGGCCGCCCGTTACGATAGGGTGGCACCAATCCGTTTAGCAGCCAGGAGCATCAACGTCGTGTCCGCCACCGGCCTTCGCATTACCGACCTACACGCCCGAGTCGAGGAAAAAGAGATACTCAAAGGCATCGACCTGGTGGTCGAGCCGGGCAAGGTCCACGCCCTGATGGGTCCCAACGGCAGCGGCAAATCGACGCTCGCCTTCTCGCTCACGGGTCACCCGAAGTACCAGGTGACGCGGGGCACCGTGACGCTCGACGGCGAGGACGTGCTCGCACTTCCGGCCGACAAACGCGCCCGTGCCGGGCTGTTCCTCTCGTTCCAATATCCGGCTGCCATCCCGGGCGTGAAAGTGGCGAACTTTCTGCATGCGGCGCGCCAAGCGGTCCGTCCGGACTCGCTCCCGCCCGCCAAGTTCCGAAAGCTGTTGATGGACAAGATGGAGACGCTGGACATGGATCCGGCCTTTATGACGCGCTATCTCAACGACGGTTTCTCGGGCGGCGAAAAGAAGCGCCTCGAGATGCTCCAACTCTCGGTGCTCGCTCCCAAGTACGCCGTCCTCGACGAGACCGACTCGGGTCTGGATGTGGACGCGCTGCGCGCGGTCGGCGAGGCGGTCGGTGCGCTCCGCGAGAGCGACGAAGGCAAGAACACCGGCTTCCTGATCATCACCCATTATCCGCGCATCTTGCAGTACATCACGGCCGACGTCGTGCACATCATGATCGATGGCCGCATCGTCAAGACCGGCGGCCCGGAACTCGCACACCGCGTCGAGCGCGAGGGCTACGACACGATTCGCGAGGAGACCGGCGCAATTGCCTAGCGCCGTGCTCTCCGGCCGCGAACGTCCCGGCCGCTACTGGAAGATCGACCTCGATACGCTCGAACTCCCGACCCTCGTCGACGGCGGCGACGTCGAGATCGCGGCGCCGAGCGCGCGCGGGCTGATTGCCTGCACGCTAGCGCAAGCGGAACGTGATCATGCGGACCTGCTCTCGCGCGTCCTCGGGCGGACCGGCGCGCAGGCTACCAAGTTCGGCGCGCTGACCGCCGCCAATCGCGGACTCGGTGCGTTCGTCTACATCCCCGCCGACGTCTCGGTCGACGACGCGATCCTGATCACGTACCGCGCGAGCGTGGCCTGCTACCCGTACACCGTGATCCTGGCCGAACGCGGCGCGCGCGCAACCGTGATCGAGCGGATCGAAGGCGCCGCCGGTGCGACCATCTGCGGCATCGTGGAAGTCGTCACCGAAGCGCACGCCGACGTGACCGTCGCCACCGTGCAGGACCTTCCCGATGACGCGCGCGTTTTCGCGACCCGCGATGCGAAGCCCGGCGAAAGCGCCCACGTGTCGTGGGCGGTCGCCGATCTCGGCGCCGCACTCGTCGTCGGCTCTGCCGACGCGCGGATCGAACACGAAGGCGCGAACGTCGATATTTCGGCGCTCTTCTTCCCGCGCGGCGATCAGCACGTCGACCTGATCACGACCGTCGACCATATCGCCGGCCACGCGTCCTCGGAGACCGTCGTCAAGTCGGCGGCGACCGGACGCGGACAGGCGCGCTATCTCGGCAACATCCGCATCGTCAAAGACGCGCAGGGCTCGCTCGCACATCTGCGCGACGACGCGCTCTTGCTCTCCAAGACCGCGCACATCGATTCCGTCCCCGCGCTCGAGATCGCCGCCAACGATGTGAAGGCCTATCACGGCGCGACCGTCGGCGCGATCGACGCCGAACTCCTGTTCTACATGGAGAGCCGCGGTATCGCGCGCGAAGCCGCCGAACGCATGATCGCACTCGGGTTCTTCGAGCCCGCCATCGCGCGCTTCCCGACCGAGATCCTGCGCGAAGAGATTCGCGAAGGACTCCGCGCAAAGATCGTCTGATGCGCGCGCTCGAATCGAAGACCGCGCGCATCGCGGCGGACTTTCCGATCCTCCGGACCACGACCTCGCGCGGCAAACGCCTGATCTATCTCGACTCGGCCGCGACCTCGCAGAAGCCGCAGGTCGTGATCGACGAGCTTGTCCGCTATTACAGCGAGTACAACGCGAACATCCATCGCGGCGTCTACGAGATCGCGGCCCGCGCCACCGACGCCTTCGAAGAGGCGCGCGCCAAGGTCGCCGCCTTCATCGGGGCCGAGACCGACGAACTGATCTGGACGCGCAACACGACCGAAGCGATCAACCTGGTCGCCTACTCGTGGGGCATGGCCAACCTCAAGCCGGGCGACGCGATCGTCACCACCCAGATCGAACACCATTCCAACCTCGTGCCGTGGCAGTTGCTGGCGGCCAAGACCGGCGCGACCCTGCGTTTCATCCCGGTCGACGCACGCGGCGTGCACGTCCTGGACGATCTCGATGAGCTCTTGCATGGCGCGAAATTGGTGGCGTTCTCGCACGTCAGCAACACGCTCGGCACGATCGCTCCGATAGAACGGATCGTCGCAGCCGCTCGCAAGGCCGGCGCGACCATCTTGGTCGACGGCGCCCAAGCCGCGCCGCATCTGGCGATCGACGTGAAAGCGCTCGACGTCGACTTCTACGCGATCAGCGGCCACAAGATGCTCGCTCCGACCGGCATCGGCGCGCTCTACGGCAAGCACGAGCTGCTCGAAGCGATGCCGCCCTTCTTGGCCGGCGGCGACATGATCCGCAAGGTCGAGTACGAACGCACCACCTACAATGACCTGCCCTGGAAGTTCGAGGCCGGCACCAGCAACGTGGCCGGCGCGATCGGCTTCGGCGTGGCGGTCGACTACTTGAGCGACGTCGGGATGGGCTGGGTCCGCAATCACGAGAAGGCGCTGCTGACGTACGCGCTCGAGAAGCTCGCGCCGTTCGAAGCCCGCGGACTCGCGATCTACGGACCGCAGGATCCGGAGCTGATCAGCGGCGTGCTCTCGTTCAACTTCGCGGACATCCACGCACACGACCTGGCTTCGATCCTCGACACCCAGGGGATCTGCATCCGCGCCGGCCATCACTGCACGATGCCGCTGATGGAGAAGATGGGCTGGCCTGCGACCGCGCGCGCGTCGTTCTATCTCTATACCACGCACGACGACATCGATGCACTCGTCGCCGGGCTCGAACGCGCCGCCGAAGTCTTCAGGCTTTAGTACATGGATGACTTCTACCGCGACTACATCCTCGACCACTACCGCAACCCTCGGAACTTCGGGACGCTTGAGAAGCCGGACGCGACGGCCGAAGATGTCAACCCGCTCTGTGGCGATCAAATCCGCATGGACGTCGCGGTCGCCGAAGACGGCACCGTCAGCGACGTCAAATTCTCCGGCAAAGGTTGCGCGATCAGTCAGGCCTCGGCCTCGATGTTGACCGAGAGCGTCAAGGGGATGAAGCTCGAAGACGTGGCGCGCCTCTCGAAAGAGACGGTCTTGGAGAACGTCGGCATCGGCATCAGCCCGACGCGCATGAAGTGCGCGATGCTCGGTCTGCGCGTCCTCAAGAGCGCGGCCGTCGGCGAGATCGCCGGCTGGCCCGACGAGGACTAGCGTCCTGACCGATCCGGCCTCGTTGCTCTCCGTCGCCCTGCGCCTCGCGGCGGCCATCGTCTGCGCGGGCATCGCTCTTTGCCTGTGGGACGTCGGCACCCGTTCGCCGTTCCGGGCCGCGCTCGATATCGCGGCCAGCTTCAGAGCGAGACGCAATCCGCTCGGCGGTATCGTGCGCACCCTGGCCGGCATCGGCTATGCGGGCCTCGCGGTCGCCTTCGCCTACCTCGCTCTCCCGGAGAACGGCACACGGCTCTTCTCGGCGGTCCTGATCGGCGCGTTCCTGACCGGGCTCTGCTTCGAAGCGCTGATCGGCCCCTCGATCCGCTGGATCGTCGGCATCCGCCCCACCCCGACGGATGGAAGCCCGCCCGAGCGTTGAAGCAAGCGGCGTGGAGCATCATCATCATCTGACGCCCGACGACTGGACCAGGGTCGCCAACGAACCCCCGTTCCGGGCGCTGATCGGCAACAAACGTCGCTTCGTGATCCCGGCCACCATCTTTTCCATCGCCTACTACCTCGCGCTCCCGGCGCTGGTCGGCTTCGCGCCGACACTCGCCGAGCGCACGGTCTGGGGACCGGTAACGGTAGCGAATCTATTCGCGCTCTCGCAGTTTGCGATGGCCTGGATCCTGCTCGCGGTCTATCTCTGGCGCGCGCGCGGCTTCGATGCGACCGAAGCGACCGTCGTCGAAAACGTTCGCAACGAATTCGGAGGCGGACGATGAGCGCGGGCCTGGTCATGTTCTGCTTCTTCGTCGGCGTCACGTTGGTCATCACGTGGTGGGCCTCGGCGCGCACGACCACGAGCAAAGGCTTCTACGCAGCGCACCGCGAGATCGGCGGCATGCAGAACGGCTGGGCGGTCGCCGGCGACTACATGTCGGCCGCCTCGTTTCTCGGCATCACCGGACTGATCGCGTTCTACGGCTTCGATGGATTCATGTACTCGGTCGGCTTCCTGGTCGCGTATCTGACGGTGCTCTTCCTGGTCGCCGAACCGCTCCGCAACGTCGGCAAGTACACGATGGCCGATCTGATCTCGTTCCGCTTGCACGGCAAGGGCGTGCGCGCGGTCGCCGCGATCTCCACCCTCGTCGTGGCGCTCTTCTACATGATCGCGCAGATGGTCGGCGCGGGATCGCTCGTCGATCTGCTCCTGCCCTCGGCAAGTTACACGACGGCGATCGTGGGGGTCGGCGCGCTCATGATCATCTATGTGATGTTCGGCGGCATGCTCGCGACCACGTGGGTCCAGATCATCAAGGCCGCCCTCCTGCTAGCAGGGGCGATCGCGATCACGATCATGGTGCTCGCGCACTACAGCTTCTCACTCCCGCAACTCTTCAACGCGGCTGCCAACGTCGGCCCGCACGGCGCGACTACGAACCTGTTGCACTCGGGCCTGCTCTATGCCGGTCATCTCGGCGCGCTCAACCTGCTCTCGCTCGGTCTGGCGCTGATCCTGGGCACGGCGGGGCTCCCGCACATCCTCATGCGCTTCTATACGGTTCCGACGGCGAAGGCCGCGCGCACCTCGGTCGCGTGGGCGATGATCCTGATCGGCGTCTTCTACCTGACCACGATGTTCATGGGCCTCGGCGCCGCAACGCTCGTCGGCAAAGCCGATATCGGCACACACGTGAAAGACGCGGCGGCGATCGCCTATATCGCAAAGCATCCCGAGCTCCATCTAGACGAGAGCTTCAAAGCGAAAGGCTACGTCGTTCCGGTCGTCAATAACAATCTCGCCGCTCCGCTCCTCGCGAACTTCCTGGGCGGTGCGTACTTCATGGCGTTCATCGCCGCCGTCGCGTTCGCAACGATTCTCGCGGTGGTCGCGGGGTTGACCATCAGCGCCTCATCGGCATTCGCGCACGACATCTGGTGGAACATCGTCCGAAAAGGTCGCGGAGACGAGCGAGAACAGTTGCGCGTCGCGCGCGCGACCGCGGCGATCGTCGGGATCTTGGCGATCGTGCTCTCGATCGGACTGCGCGGACTCAACGTCGCGTTTCTCGTCGGACTCGCGTTCGCCGTGGCGGCGAGTGCGAACGTTCCGGTGATCGTGCTCTCGCTCTCGTGGCGCCGCTTCAACAAAGCCGGCGCGATCGCAGGGATGGTGACGGGCCTCGTCTCGTCGCTCGGTATCATCGCGATCTCGCCCGCCATCATGGGCGTCGACCCGGCCGGCTCGGCAACGCACCACTTCATCCAAGCCGCGCCGATCTTTCCGCTCGAAAATCCGGGCCTGCTCTCGATCCCGCTCGGCTTCCTCGGCGCGATCGTCGGCACGCTCTGCAAGCGCGACCCGCAGGCGGAGGAAGGCTACGATCAACTCCTCGTCCGGGCGAATACGGGGATGGGGGCTGAGGTCTAGCTGCTGGCTCTACGTCGGGTTGTTGTCGGTTGGAGTCCCGGATCTCAGCCCGCGCGCGGGTTGAACGAACTCGGAGATCCCTCTCCGCATGGGATGTAAGTCATCGGCTCCATCCCTTTCTCTGACGTATCTTCCTCGACGTTCTTCTTGGGCTACTGCGGTTTGATCGCGGTGTGCTCGGTGATGACGGCGCCGCCGGGTTTGACGGTTACGGTGAACGTGAAGAAATATTCGCCGGAATCGGTGGTGACGTCGGCGTTGACCAGCCAGGTGCCGTTGTTGTTCTGCGTCGGTCGCACGAAGTTGAGGTGGGCGCTGCGATTCATGAACGTCTCGTTTGCGCTACCGCTCGCGAGATAGGATCGCGCTTCGTTCGTGTCGCCGCGAGCCAGCGCGTCTAAATACAGGCGCACGACGTCGGCGGCGCGCTGACCGGCGGTCGGCGGCGGCGGGACGGGCGTTGCTGTCGGTTTCGGCGTCGCGGGTCTGGGGGTCGCGGGTCTGGGCGTCGCCGGTTTCGGTGTGGCGAGCTTCGGCGTGGCGGGCGCGAGCGTCGGTTTTGCGGTGGCTTTCGGCGTCGGCTTCGACGTCGACGTCGGCACTGCGCTCGGTTGCGTGCTCGGCCGTGCGGAGACGGTCGGCGCGGCGGACGGCGCGGCGGACGGCGCGGCGGACGGCTTGATGCTCGCCGACGGTTTGGCGCTCGGCGACGCTTTTGTGGTGCGAAGGGGGCTGCCCGATGGGATCGGGATCGGCGTCTCGGTCGGGAGCGCGCTGACGGTCACGTTCGGAAGCGGTGTGGCTTGCGGGCCGGCGGTCTTGCCGCCGCCGAGGAACTTCGCGAGGACGGCCCCGATCAGGAGACCGGCAAGAATGACGACGATGACCAGTGGGATCAGCGGGAGGCCGCCTTTCCCGCCGTCCGGTTCGTCCAGGCGTCTGCGGCGGCGCGGCTCGTCGTTCATGCGTGCTCCAGAGATTGGCGCTTCTCGACTTCGTGAAGCAGGCCGGCGGATAGGGCGGCGTAGGCGAGCAGCGCGTCGACCGCGCTGAGGTCGCCGGCACGGAGAAGCTCGAGCGAGGTTTCGGCGCCTTCGGCAGCGTCGTCCGAGGCTTCGCCGCGCTCGCGAAAGGCGGCGAAGATCGACTCGACGAGGGCGGCGCGCTCGGCCGGCGTCATGGCGTTCGTCCCAAAAGCGGGCATCGCCGTACCCTACTACCCGGCAGCAGGCGGGTCCTCGAAGTTTGCCAAAACTTGTAGGGGTGATCCGTGTCCGCGTTCCGCTCGATCTCCACGCCGTCGCCGTCGGCGACACGGCGTTTGCGCTCGCGACGCCCTTGCGCGTCCGCTCGCTCTTGGCGCTCGCGGTTCGCGAAGCGATCGGTCCGCTGGCTCCGCGCGACAAGTTCGATCGTAGCATCCGGCGCACGCTTGCCGGCCTCGAAAGCGGCGATTATTCGTTGACCGTCGACGGGCGCATGGTACGCGACGTCGACGCGGTCGTCGTCTGCGACGGCACCGTCGATCTGCGCTTCTATCTCAACCGTATCACGGCCGACCGCTGAACTCCGTGAAGTATCCGGCCGATCTGGCGACGCTCTTCGCGCGCGCTCGCGAGCTGTTCGTGCGCCGATCCTGGCTCTACGTGGCATGCACCGCCGTAGCGTTGGCCGCTCAGACCGCACTTCTTCTCACGCATCGCATCGATCAAAACGTCGCCCTGATCGTGGGCGAGGTCTTCGCCCTCGCTCCGCTCTCCGCGATCGTGTATGCTTTCGGCGCCAACGACGACGCTGGCGCGACCACCGCCGGCCGGAGCGTCTGGGGGAGCATCCTCGAGCGTATCTGGGTCGTCGTGTTCATCGATGCGGCGCTGGGGCTCTTGAGTTTTGGCTTGCGAGCAGGCGTCGGCTCTTCGGAAATCGCGCAAACGATCTCGCAGGTCGGCGTGTTGATCCTCGCGACGATGCTAGCATTTTCCGAGGCTCATGCGATCGTGGCACCCGAGCAGAAGCCGGGGCAGTTGCTCGTCGAGAGCCTGCTTGCAAGCGTCCGAATTACTACTACGCGGGTCGGCTACGCGCGGGCGGTCGGCGTCGTCTTCGTCCCGGTTCTCCTGATTTCGATGGCCTCCGGAAGCCTCTGGGGCTTCGTGCTGGCCAGCACGCTACTCCAGGCCCCGGTCGCGATGCTCACCCTGATCTTCTACCAAGATTGCCAAGCCCTGGCTCGTGCAAATATCGGTAAATAGCCGTTACGGCACTTGCGTTGGGTGGTAATGTTAGAGAGACATACTGTCGTCTCGAAACGGAGCCCGAAAATCCGCCTCTCGCAGGCCGTCGCCGCCGCCTCGCTTATCGCCGCACTCGCGGCCTCGCCCGGCGCTCGACCCGACCATCAGTATGCCGTCACCGGCTCCGACACGTTCACCGTCGGCGATCATACCGCCGCGCGCGTCACCTATATCGGAACCGAGCGCCTGCACGTCACCCTCACGGGCAAGACGACGCGCTACAACGCCGACGCCAACTATACGCGCAGCGACGACACCGGCAGGAGTGCCGCTCGCGCATCGTTCGTCCAAGAGCTGCTCGCGAGCGGCTCGTTCGAAGACCGGTTCGACGACGATCCCGATTTCCTGACCGTTCTCAATCAGCCGTTCGCGATCTCGCTGGACGCCGGGACGTTGCGCGATCTGCGCGCGCTCCACGGCGGCGTGCCGTTCGATACGGCCTCGCCGATCACCGGGGCGACCCTGCACGGTTCGTTGCGGCGCGGCCCGATCGGCACGATCGGCGGGACGCCCGCGATCGGCGTTCGTTTCGACGCCTCGGGCGGAATGCGCGGCCCGCTCCCGGATCGGCCCGAGGTCGCCATCGACGGCACGATGCGGATGGACGGTATCGCCTACTACGCCCAGGACGGCGCGCTCCTGCTCTCGCTCGAAGCACGGCTCACGATCACCGGCGTGCTACGCGAAAGCAAAACGGCGACGCCCGTGAAGATCGTCTATCTCAGAACGATCCGCGCGAACGGCGCCGCAGCATCTGCCGAGGCCGAGCGCTAACCGAAGGACCCTACCAACTGGACTTCGAGCGGGTGTCGAAACGGCATTTCGCTTAGCTCCGTCAGCGGCGTGAACGCCAAATGGCTCTGGTGACAATCGATGAGCATCTCGATGCCGCGCTTGACGCAACCGGTCTCTTCGACATACTTGTTGAGTTTTTTCGTGAAGTACTCGCGCGGTTCGTGGAGCACTTTTGCATAGTATGGATCGTCCGTCAGACCGTGCGTCGAGAGACCTTCCTTGGGCACCAGCCAGACGAACCACGGATCCTGTTGCGTTCGGTATCCGATGAGCACTAATGGAACCGCTCGAGCCGAGTCGAGATTCGGCAAGAAACTGCACATCGTATACGCGTCGAACGAGATCTCCGTGGGATCGATGACCGAATGCATCGTGAAACCTCTCCTTTTTCAAGCAAAAAACCGCCCGAGCACATGCGGCTCGCGCGGTCGTCTAGTCCATCGTCGGCACTCCATTTTGCGCCATGGAGAGCCCTTCGCGGGTGCGCTTGGGCGACCTGCGGCCATTTGAGGAGTTTTGACGCTTCGGCGTGAAACCGTGGGGTCCGAGCACGTGTTTTTAGCGCCAGTATGAGTGCGCTCGCACCGCTCCTGAGGGAGAGTATGCCGCCTGCGGCTGGGCCCAAGCCCGCAACCACGGTTCCGCTGAAGGCGGTGCCGGGCGCGGACTCGTTCGAACGTGTGGTCGACGACTATCAGCGTCGCCTCTACGGCTTCGCCTTGCGCATGACCGGCAACCGCGAGGACGCCGAAGAGATCGTCCAAGACTCGTTCGTGCGCGCCTACCGAGCTCTCGGTAAGATGTCGCCCGAACAGCGCGCCGAGTTGCGCCTGCAGCCCTGGCTTTACACGATCACCCTGAACGTCACCCGTAACCGGTTGCGCAGCCGCAAGCCCACCAACGTGGCGCTCGACGCGCTCGCCGATCCGGATGCGCTCTTGCGCGATTCCCAAGAAGGGCCGCCCCAGCCCGAGACGATCGTCGAGCAGAACGCCGAGGTCGCCCTGGTCGAACGCGCGCTCCTCCAACTCCCCATGCATCTCCGTGCCGCCGCTACGCTTCGGTTCATCGAAGGTCGCAGCCACCCGGAGATCGCCGAAATCTTGAACCAGCCTATCGGAACGGTAAAATCGCACGTCCACCGCGCCGTCCGCGTCCTGCGCCGTATCCTCGGGCCGCAGATCGGTCGCATCGTTCCCGAAGGAGATATCGTCCATGCGCTGTCGTGACGTCGAAGCGATGTGGGACGAGATCCGCGGGCAATGCACCGCGTCCGTCCGTCAGGCCGTCGACGGCCACTTGCACGATTGCCCGCATTGTCAGGATCTTTACGAAGAGTTCGA
>JALYSX010000092.1 GCA_030854585.1 Vulcanimicrobiota bacterium | reverse complement strand
GGTCGGAGCGCGATGCGGGCGTGTATCCACGACGCCGGTCGCGTAGCTCGATGGCGCGCTCTGCGATCTGTTCGCGATTGCCCGCGTAGAAGGTAGCGATCTCGTCAAGCGCGCGCCGCATCTCCTGCGCCGGAAGGTAGGTCGCGCCGGTGATCGTCATGCCGCCCGGTGCGAGGAACGCGGTCGTCGGCCAACCGCCCATGTTGTAACGCGCGTTGACGTCGGGACGCTCGTCGTTGTCGACCCGGATCGCGACGTACTTCTCGCGGATGGTGGCGATCACGGCATCGTCGGAGTAGCTGGTCTCATCCATCACGTGGCACCAGTGGCACCAGACCGCCGAGATCGAGAGCAGGATCGGCTTGTCCAGGATCTTCGCGCGCGCAAACGTCTCGGGCGTCCAGGGCTGCCAATCGATCTCGGCGGCCCGATTCGGGCGAGGCGAGAAATGGAGATCAGTCATCGGATTCGGCTCCACGGAGAAAGGACGTGCCGTACAGGAGGGCGACCATCACCGTCGCGCCGAGCAGGAGCGTGGTCGGAACGGCCGGCCATTCCAATCCTGCGACGAAGCCGAGCGCGAGTGCGAGCGCGACGTAGGCGTAACGTCGATGCGTCGACGAGAGCATGCCGTAGCCTGCGCCGTCGTAGTGCCCGGCGCGCGACGAAGCGCGCGCGAGCGCGGCGATCGCGACGACGAGAGCTATACCCAGACCGACGAAATTCCACACGGCCCCCCGAGGGTTCGCCAACCGAGGGTTTGACGACTGCGTTAGCCGGGCAACAGGGACGGAGTAACTACTTCGTGGAGGAAAACAATGAGTCAAGAGCGTCCGACCATCGTTCAACAAGGCGGGAGCGGAAGCGGCTCCACGGCGATCATCGCGATTGTCGTCGTCGTCGTCATCGCCGTCGCCGTGCTGTTCTGGCACCCGTGGACCGTGTCCACCACGTCGAACACGACGACGACCAACACCCAGCCGGCCGACAATAGCGGCGCGAGCTCGCAGAAGAGCAACACCACGACGACCACCACCGGGGGTTCGCCGTAATGAAGGGTCTGCTGTGGGCCATCGTGGTCATTCTGGTGATCTTCTGGCTGTTGGGCTTCACGCTCTTCCACCTCGGTGGCATCATCCACATCGTGATCGTGATCGCCATCATCCTGCTGATCTTCAACCTGCTCTCCGGACGAGGCGCGAAGATCTGATCCGCTGAATCGGCGCGTATGCCGGTTCGTAAGGGCGCGCGAGGGAAGGTCGGCGAGAAGCCGGGTGCCCTCGCGAAATATCAAGCGATGCGCGACTTCGGTGCGACACCGGAGCCGCGCGGCGAGAAGGCGGCGCCCGCCGCCAAGCTCCGTTTCGTGGTCCAGAAGCATCACGCGACCCGCCTGCATTGGGACTTCCGCATCGAAGCGGATGGGGTGATGGCCTCGTGGGCCGTCCCCAAGGGACCGTCGCTCGATCCCGCCGAGAAGCGCCTCGCGATGCACGTCGAGGATCACCCAGTCGAATACAACACGTTCGAAGGCAACATCCCAAAGGGCCACTATGGCGCGGGCGCCGTGATCCTCTGGGATCGCGGCACCTACGCGCTTGCCGAAGGGACCGATCCGGCGACCGAGATCGCCAACGGCAAGATCAAGTTCTACATGTTCGGCAAACGCTTGCGCGGGATGTTCACCTTGGTGCGCATCAAGAACAAGGGCGACGACGACGGCGATCCGTGGTTGCTGATCAAGGATACCGACAAGTACGTCGTGCGCGGCCACGATGCAGCCGACGACACGACCTCGGTCAAGAGCGGGAAGACGATCGAGGAGATCGCTGCCGATCCGAAGGCCAAGAAGTGGATCTCGCCCGAGGTCGACCACGGCCGCGCGAAGCCGCGCGCCGTCAAACGCGATCCGTTGCCGAAGATCGCATCGCCGATGCTCGCGACCGTCGCCGACGCGCCGTTCGACGGCGACGACTGGCTCTTCGAGATCAAGTGGGACGGCTATCGCGCGATCTGCACGGTCGATGCCGAGGGGAAGCTCTCGCTCGTCTCGCGCAACGG
>JALYSX010000161.1 GCA_030854585.1 Vulcanimicrobiota bacterium | reverse complement strand
TAATAGTACCCTTCGAGGAAGCCCTTGGAGATGAGCGCCGTCAGATTCCGGTAGCCAACCAGGTCGGCCGCGAGCAAAGTGACGTGAGCCTCTTCCCGGACGCTCCGGTCGAACCGGCCGCGTGGAGCGATGTAGGCCTCGCACCCGATGATCGGGGTGAGCTTGTGGTCCCGGGCGGAGTAGTAGAACTCCATCGCGCCGTACATGACGCCGTGATCGGTCAGCGCCACCGCTCCCGAGCCGCCCTCGTCCGCCCGCTGACAGAGCGATTCGACGCGGCAGGCCCCGTCCAAAAGCGAGTACTCGGAATGGACGTGGAGGTGGACGAACTGGTTCACGTGCCCCTAAATTATGGCGGAAAGCTAAAGAAAAGTGGAAAGCGGGACGTTACCTTAAACGATGGGTCCTAACCTGTCCCCTGGGGGAGATACCGCCGAACTCGCGGTCGAGATCGAACGGCTCAGAACACGCATCGCCTCGTTAGAGGCGGAGCGTGATGAGTATGCCCAACAGAACTCCGAGCTGTTCGTCCTACAGCAGGTCTTTTCGACAATTAACTCCACCCCGGACGTCAACGACATCCTCTCGATGGTCCTGCGCGGCGTGGTCGAGGCGCTGAAATTCAAGCGCGTCATCCTGTTCGACGTGCTCCCGGACAGCCAGATCGTCCGCCGCCTCGAGTGCGATGGATCAGGTCACCCACACCGTCGACCCACGCGACTATCGGGCAGGTTCCACCCTCTACGACGTGGCCCACGGCGACCTCCAGCTGGCCACGGGGCCGGGACGGACACGGACAAGCCCCTCGAAGACACGCGCGGCGCCTACTGCTTGGCCCCGCTGGTCGCCCGCGACATCGTCCGGGGCCCGCTCTATGCCGACGACCCGCCGGCCGCCGACATTACCGAGAACCAGCTCCGCGTACTCCTGGATTTCTCGTCCCAGGCCGCCATCGCCGTCGAGAACGCGCGCCTCTTACGAAGAGACTCGGCGGCTGCTCGAGGAGACCTCGCGTCTGGCCCTGACCGACAGCCCGACCGGGATTCCGAACCGCCGGGCCCTGAACGAGATGCTGGATCGCGAACTGCACACCTCGGAGCGCTACGACACGCCGTCCGCCTTCTTGATTCTGGACCTCGACGATCTCAAGAAGATCAACTACTCGGGCGGTCACAGCCTCGGCGACCTTGCCCTCAAGCACTTCGCCCAGGTCCTCAAGAAGAACGCCCGCAAGGGCGACATCATCGCCCGCTACGCCGTCGACGAGTTTGTGCTGGTGATGGCTCAGAGCGACCGGACCCAAACCGAGCACGGCGTCGAGCGCATCCTGGCGGCCCTGCGCCGGAACGGGATCGCGTCCTCGATCGGTGTGGCCATGTTCCCGCCGGACGGAACCGACGGTCAAACGCTCTTCTTCTCGGCCGACGAAGCCCTCTACCAGGCCAAACAGGGCGGCAAGAACCAGTACCGGTTCTTCCTCGGCAAGGCTGCGACCGGAAGCTCGACGGGCTAGCGCCGCGCAGGTTGCGCGCGCCTCGTGCCACCTTGGTAGTGGGGATGGCTACATCGGGGATAGTATAACGAAGCCAACGTCTCCGGCACACCAGGAAGGTCAACGTGATCAAGCACGACGTCGTCGTCATCGGTGGCGGCTTAGCGGGTATGCGTGCGGCAGTGGAAGCTGCCGAGCGCGGCGCCGACGTAGCCATCGTTTCCAAGATGCATCCGGTCCGCAGTCACTCCGGCGCCGCGCAGGGCGGAATCAACGCCGCACTCGGCAACCGCGAAGAAGACTCGACCGACGCGCATACGTTCGACACCGTCAAGGGCTCGGACTATCTGGGCGACCAGGACGCGATCGAAGCGATGTGTACGGACGCGCCCAAGCAGATCATCTGGCTCGAGCATCGCGGTTGCATCTTCTCCCGTCTTCCCGACGGCAAAATCGCGCAGCGCCCGTTCGGCGGCGCCGGCACGCCCCGCACCTGTTACTCGGCCGACGTCACCGGGCTCGTCATCCTGCACACGCTCTGGGAACAGCTCGAGCGCTTCAACGTCAAGGTCTACGAAGAGTATTTCTGCACGGCGCTCTGCGTCGAAGACGGTATCGGCACCGGCGTGGTCGCATACAACATGCGCAACGGCGAACTCGAACTGATCGTGGCGAAGGCCACCATCTTCGCGACCGGCGGCGCTGGCCGCATGTATGCCAAGACCACCAACGGCTACGCCTCGACGGCGGACGGCATGGGCATCGCCTACAAAGCGGGTATCCCGCTGATGGACATGGAGTTCATGCAGTTCCATCCCACGACGCTCAAGGAGAACGGCGTGTTGATGACCGAGGGCGCGCGCGGTGAAGGCGCCTACCTGCTCAACTCGCTCGGCGAGCGTTTCATGTTCAAGTACGCACCGAACAAGGGCGAGCTCGCCTCGCGCGACGTCGTCTCGCGTGCCGAGTGGACCGAGATCCTCGAAGGTCGCGGGGTAGACGGTTGCGTGTTGCTCGACATGCGTCACCTCGGCCGCGAAAAGATCCTCGAACGCCTCCCGCAGATCCGCGAACTCGCGCTCGATGCGACCGGCAAGGACGCGATCGACGAGCCCATTCCGATCCTCCCGGGCGCGCACTACACGATGGGCGGCATCGAGGCCGACCTGCACGGCGCGACCCGCATCTCGGGCGTCTACGCAGCCGGCGAATGCGCATGCATCAGCGTCCACGGCGCGAATCGCTTGGGCGGCAACTCCTTGCTCGACACGATCGTGTTCGGCGCCCGCTCGGCGGCCCACGCGGTCGAGTACATCAAGACCGTCGGCGAGGTGAAGCCGTCGGAGCGCACGCTTAAGGAGCAGCAGGCCCGCGTCGCCGATCTGCTCTCGCGTACGAGCGGCACGCGCGCCCCGAAGATCCGCGCTAAGATGAACGAGACGATGAGCGAGAACACGTTCATCTTCCGCAACGAAGCCCAGCTCGAGACGGCCGTCAAGGAGCTGGTCGCGATCCGTCAGGAGTTCGACGCCGGCATCTATGTGATGGACAAATCCAAGACGTTCAACACCGACCTCGTCTCGGCGTTCGAAACCGATTTCCTGATCGACGCTTCGCTCGCACTCGCGGCCGGCGCGCTCGCTCGCAAGGAGTCGCGCGGCGCACAGGCCCGCACCGACTTCCCGGATCGCGATGATGAGAACTGGATGGTTCACACGCTCGCCTTCCGCCAGGATGGCGCGCCGCCGAAACTCGACTACTCGCGTAAGTCGACGATTACTAAGTGGGAACCGACGGTGAGGTCGTACTGATGGCCAAGATTACACTCGACATCTTCCGTTTCGACGAAGCCGTCGATACGGTTCCGCATCGCGACAAGGTCGTGGTCGACATCCCGGAAACGACCACCGTCCTCGACGCGCTCGAGTACGCCAAGGCCGAGGTCGACGGATCGATCACGTTCCGCCGCTCGTGCCGCTCCGCCATCTGCGGCTCGTGCTCGATGAACGTCAACGGCATCACGGGCCTCGCGTGCAAGACCCCCTGCAACACGGTGATGGATGAGACCGGGACGATCAAGGTCGACCCGATGCCGAACTTCCAGCCGATGAAGGACATGGTCGTGCACATGGACCCGTTCTGGGACAAGTACACGCGCCTCAAGCCCTACCTCCAGCCGAAGGATGCCGACTCCGATCACGCGACCG
>JALYSX010000073.1 GCA_030854585.1 Vulcanimicrobiota bacterium | reverse complement strand
CCTCCGCGCAAAATCTCTGGTACGCGCCCAACGCATCGACCACAGCGCCCCGGCCCGCCTTACGCTCGAGTTGCTGCGACGATCTCTTTGAGGCGTGCGATGAATTGTGCGGGGGCAAACGTTTCGGCGTGCGTACGTAGGCGTCGCGCGTCGTAGCGGTCTGGCTCGAAGGCGCGTAGGGACGCCGCCAGCGATTCGGGGGTAGCGTCGCTGAAGAACTCGCCGGTCTCGCCGTCGAGGATGGTTTCGAGCGCGCCGCCGCCGCGATAGGCGATGGTCGGACGTCCGGTCGCGGCCGCTTCGATCGGGACCAGCCCGAAGTCTTCTTCGCCGGGTAGGATCGCCGCGCGCGCGTTCCCGAGCAACGTGTTGACGACTGCGTCGCCGATGTAGCCGAGCAGTTCGGTGGTCGTTCCGCGCGCCAGTTCGCGCAGACGCTTCTCGTCCGGCCCGGTGCCGGCGATCTTGAGCGGCACGCCCGCGATCTGTGCGGCCCGGATCGCGAGATCGAGGCGTTTGTACGGCAGCAGACGCGAAGCGATCGCGAAGTAGTCGCCTGAGCCCGAGCCTATCGTAAACCGATCGACGTCGACCGGACAGGCGAGCACCTCGGCGTCGCGCCCGTAGTACTTCTTCACCCGATCGGCTACGTTGCGCGAGTTCGCGACGAAGCGCGTCGGGCGCTGGGCCGCGCGCTTGTCCCATTCGATCAGTTGCGCGATCAACGGACGCGCGAGGGCGGCCGGGCCGAAGCCGCCGACGTACCGGTCGGCATCGAACGCGAAACGCGAGACGGTGTTGATATAGCAGACGTGGATCGCGCCGGGCGGTACGATCACGCCCTTGGCCCAAGCGGTCGTCGAACTGATGATGGTATCGAACTCGGAGAAGTCGAACGCCTCGAACGCGCGCGGATAGAACGGTGCGAGCGCGCGGAAGATCGTGTTCGCTCCGGGCACCTTCCCGAGATAGGAGACCCGCACCCGATCCGGTTCGACGATATCGGAGGCGACCTTCGGATCGTAGAGCGCGGTATAGACCGGCGCATCGGGCCAGGCGCTTGCGAAGTGCGCGAAGACACGTTCCGCACCGCCGCGCTGATTGAGATAGTCGTGGACGAGCGCTACGCGCCCTAGGGGCACGGCGGTTCCCTCTCTACGTGCGCGGGAGGACGAGAGCGACGGTCGGATCGCCGAGGTAGCGTCGGGCGACGCGACGCATGTCGGCCGGCGTGACCGCATCGATCGCCGCGAACGTACGATCCAGGTATTCGGCCGAACCGCCTCTGGAGGCGAACACGCCGCCGATCCAGGCGCGATCTTCGATGCTCGAGAGGTCGCGCGCGAAGCGTCCGCGCGCGGCGGCCTTGTAGTCGTCGAGCGAACCGCTGAAGTGCCTATCGCCCATCGCTTTGAAAACGGCCAGCGCCGTGCCGAACGCCTGGGTCGGATCGCCGAGTCCGCCGTAGAGATAGATGGTCAGGTTCGCCGAGGGACGGTCGAACGCGTAGATCGAGCCGATCGCGTCGTCCGCGCTGGTCCGCGAGATCAGGGTCGGCAGTTGCGCGACCTCCCCGAGCGTGCGGTCGACGAACGACGCGAGCACGAGCATCGCGCCGAAGTCCTTGCTGTCGTAGCCGGGCGCCGGGTAGCGCGCGACCAGCCATGGCACATCGATGCTGCGACGCGCGATCAGTTGATGCGAAGATCCGGTGACGATCGGCAGAGACTGGACCACGGGCTGCGACGATCCCGGCGCAAGAGCATCGGCGAGCGACGGGTAGACGGCGCCCGCACCGAGCGCGCCGGCCGCGCTGACGATCGCGCCTCGCGTGCGATAGGTGCGCGCGTAGAACGCACGCACGTCCTCCGGTACGAGCTGCGCGAGCGAGACCGAAGTGCCGCCGGAGGGCGCGCCGTCGAGCATCTGCAGACCGACGCCGAGCGCGCTGCGCCCGTCGATGTCGGCCTGCACCGCGGCGCGTGCGCGCGCGACCGTCGCGGGCGAGAAGTCGGGGGCGTGTAACGCCGTCGTGAAGAGTTGGAGCAAGCCGTCCTCGGTCGGCCCCAGGCCCTCGACGTAGAAGCGCACGCTCTGCGGATCGACCGTGTAGTCGATCGCGCCACCGGCCGTTGCGATCGCCTCGCGCAGGGTCGCACCGGACGCAACGCGCGTCTGCAACACGGTCTCGGCGGTCAGCGCTGCCAGTCCGTCCTGCGCGAACGTCTGGCGGTCGAGACCGGCGCGCACGAAGAGCATGGTGCCCGCGAGCGTCGCGGATGCATCGGCCGCAGAGACGAAGGTCACGCCGTTGCGACGGATCACCGAAGGAGCGGGAGCGAGCGAGACCGCCGCTATAGCGATGGCTGCGATCACGACGCGCTCCCCTTTTCGGCGACCAGGTGTACGACCGTCGGCACCCGCAGGTAGCGTCGCGCGACGTCGGCGACGAATTGCGGGTCGAGCGATTCGAGCGTGCGCGCGTACGTACCGCTGATGTCGCCGGGCGCGTACGAGGCGTCTCCCTGGACGGCGTACCAGGCGAGATCGTCGGCGAGGCCCCCCGGCGTCGAAGCGTTGCGCGCGCTCCGATAGGCGAAGGCGCGGCGGGCTGCGGCGAAGGTCGCGGCGTCCAGCGGAGTCGACATGGCGGCGATCGCGGCGCGGACGCTGAGGGCGGATGCATCCAGATCGCCGCCCGAGAGGCTGACGATGGTGACGCCCGGATCGTGGTACGTCAAGAAGTGACCGCTCACCGAAGCCTTCGTATCGGCGAGGCGGCGCGTGACCACGCCACGATCCGCAGCGAAGAGATAGTCGTTGATGAAGTCGAGCGCGGTCGATGCGCGTTCGTCGCGGATCGGCGGACCGACGAACCCGATCGCGATGCCGGCGACGGCCCCGGTAACGCTCGTCGTGGTTCCCGACGGTCCGAGTCTCGAGTCGAGGGGCGCGGCAGAAGCGGATGCACTCGCGTCGCCGTCGGTGACTGCGTCTAGCAGTGAGGCGTCGACACTACCGGTAAGCGAGAGCACGGCATTGGGCGAGACGAACGCTCGCTTCGCAAAAGCGCCGACGGTCGAGATCGGAATCGCGGCGAAGACGTCGGCTGAACCGGGGAGCGGCGAGACGTGCGCAGGACCCGCTACGAACATCTGCGCGAGCATCGCGTCGTGCAGAGCGAGCTCAGCGCTGTAGCGACGTTCGACGCCACGTACGGCCGAATCGCGGAGACCGAGCGAGTAGCTCGCGTCGTCGACGTTCGGGGCGAAGTACGCCGCCGTCAACGCGGCGATCGCGCGGCGCGCGCTTCCCGCCGGAACCGTCACGTCGATCGAGGTCATGTCGGGCTCGCCGCCGAGCACAAGGCGACCGCCGAGCGAACGCACGAGGTCGGCAAGCGACTTGCCGCCGGAGAGGCGAACCGCCGCGCACGACGCCGCGGCCAACTGTGCGACGCCCGGAGAGGCGCCGTCGTACCCGTTGCTCGGAACCCGGAACCAGAGGGCTATGGCGGCCGTCGAGGCGCTCGGGTCGGGCCGCAAGATGTAGCTGCCGCCGTGCGGAAGCGCGCCGTTCTGCTGCGGCGGTGCGGCCATAGCGAACCCGCCGCACGCGACGGCAAGCGTCAGCATCGAAGCGAGTGCGCGCAACTTCAACTTACGCGGGCTCTGGCGAGATCGTCGGCGGGATGCCGCGCGAAGGTTCGCGCTTCGGCTCTTCCGGCTTGACCACCGCATCGGTCTCCGCAGCGATCGGCGTACCGGTCCCCGTCGAGCTATGATCGTACGGCTTGCCCTCGACGATCGCGCGGACTTCTTCCGCATCGACGGTCTCGTACTCGAGCAGCGAGACGACCATCCGTTCGACTTTGTCCCAGTTGTCGGTCAGGATCTTCCGGCCGCTCTCGTAGCACCCGTCGACGATGACGCGGACCTGCTCGTCGATCTTGCTCGCGATCTCCTCCGAGTAGTTCCGTTCCTCGCCGAAGTCGCGGCCGAGGAAGACCTGGTGCGAACCGCGTCCGTAGGCGAGCGGTCCGAGCGTGCTCATGCCGTATTGCGTCACCATCCGGCGCGCGATGCCGGTGGCCTGTTCGAAGTCGTTGGACGCACCGGTCGTCACGTCGCCGAACTTGATCTCTTCGGCCAAGCGGCCGCCCATCGCCATCGTGATCTGCGCGATCAGTTCTTCGCGCGTCACCGAGTGGCGGTCGTCTTCGGGAAGCGACCAGGTGATGCCGAGCGCCATACCGCGCGGGATGATAGTGACCTTATGGATGGCGTCGTGCTTTTCGAGCATGCCGCCGATCACGGCGTGGCCGGATTCGTGGTACGCCGTATTCTCTTTCTCTTTGGTCGACATGACCGTCGACTTGCGCTCCGGGCCGACCCGTACGCGATCGATCGCTTCGTCGCAATCGCTCATCTCGATGACGGTCTTGTTCCGACGCGCCGCGAGCAGCGCGGCTTCGTTCAGCAAGTTCTCGAGATCCGCGCCGGAGAAGCCGGGCGTGCGTCGCGCCAGCGTCTCGAGCTGGACCTCTTTGCCGAGCGGCTTGTTGCGCGCGTGCACTTCGAGGATCTTCTGACGACCGCGGAAATCCGAACGGTCGACCACGATCTGACGATCGAAGCGGCCGGGACGCAGCAACGCCGGATCGAGCACGTCGGGACGATTGGTCGCGGCGATCAGGATGACGCCGGTGTTCTGTTCGAAACCGTCCATCTCGACGAGCAGTTGGTTAAGGGTCTGTTCGCGCTCGTCGTGTCCGCCGCCAAGACCGGCACCGCGCTGACGGCCGACCGCATCGATCTCGTCGATGAAGATGATGCAAGGAGACGACTTCTTGGCCTGATCGAACAGATCGCGGACGCGCGAAGCGCCGACGCCGACGAACATCTCGACGAAGTCGGAACCGGAGATCGAGAAGAACGGCACGCCGGCTTCGCCCGCGATCGCGCGTGCGAGCAAGGTCTTACCGGAGCCCGGCGGCCCGAGCAGCAACACGCCCTTGGGAATACGCGCACCAAGAGCCTGATATTTCTTCGGGAACTTGAGAAAGTCGACGATCTCGCCGAGCTCTTCTTTGGCCTCGTCCACACCGGCGACGTCCGCGAACGTGACCTTGGGGCGATTTTCCGAGAGCATCTTGGCGCGCGATTTGCCGAACGACATCGCCTGACTGCCGCCGCTCTGGGCCTGGCGGAAGATCAGGAAGACGAGCGCGATGATCAGGATGAACGGCAGTATCGTGAAGATCGTCGAGACGAACGACGTGTTGGCCGGCGCGTCGTAGCTGATCTGGCCGCTCTTGACCTTCTTCTGGACCTCGGCGACGAAGGTGCTGTCGATGACCGGGACCGTGACCGTATAGGCGGCCCCGCCGACGAGCGTGCCGGTCGCCTGTTTGTCGACCGCATGGAAGGCCGTGACCTGCCCCGCTTCGAGCTTATTGGAGAAGGCACCATAGTCCAGGCGGGTCGTCTGTTCGCCCGCTTGCAAGATGCGCGAGACGAGAAACACCACCACCACGGCAGCGAAGACGACGAGCAAGAACGACCGAAGATACTTGTTCACGATGACGCTTAGACGACCTTACTGGGTGAAGACCCACGAGCGCA
>JALYSX010000157.1 GCA_030854585.1 Vulcanimicrobiota bacterium | reverse complement strand
CGCATCAGCACGGTCGTGAGCATCGGCACGGTCGTGACGGCGACCAGCAGAGAGATGCCGACCGCCACCATCACCATCACGGCGAACGGCGTGAACAGCAGCCCCTGCAAGCCTGGGATGAGGACGAGCGGAATGAAGACGGTGATGACGGTGACCGAAGACGCCAATACCGCGCTGAAGATCTCGGTGACGGCGTCCTCGGCGGCTTTGGTAACGGTCTTGCCCATGGCCATGTGACGGTAGATGTTCTCGATCACGACGATTGCGTCGTCGACGATCAAACCGACCGCGAGCGCGAGACCTCCGAGCGTCATCACGTTGAGCGAATATTTGAACAGGTACGCTGCGAAGAGCGTGCCGAGCACGGAAATCGGCAGCGAGATCGCGACCGTCAGCGTGGAGCGCCACGAGTGCAGGAAGAGCAGAATGACGAGGATCGCCAGCACCGCCCCGTATAGGGCTGTGTGCTCAAGGGCGTGAGCCGCTTGGAGGATGAAGCCTTCTTGATCGAGCACGACGCCGAACGTCATGCCCGGGTAGCGGGCCTTGATCTCATCGACCTTGGCGTATACGCCCATCGCGGCGCTGACGACGTTCGCGTCGGGCTGCGAGTTGATCGAGATCCCGAGCGCCGGAACGCCGTTGAGGCGCTGGAACGAGCGCTGCTCGGTGATCGAGTCTTGAACGGTCGCGACGTCGCGCAACTTGATGACGTTGCCGCCGATAACCGCGACGGCCAGATCGCCGACTTGTTTTGCGTCGGTATACAGCGCCGCCGTACGGATCTGATATTCGTTTGTGCCGATCTGCACGATACCGGCCGGTAGGGTGACGTTCTCTTGCTGCAGGCGCTGCGAGATCTGCGACATCGTGAGGTTGTCCGCGGCGAGCGCCGACGGGTTGGGCGCGATCATCACCGCGTGCTGCTGATCGGCGTTGATGCTTACCGATGCGACGCCATTGACGGCCGAAAATTCGTCGCCGAGATAGTTGTTGAAGAGATCGCTGAGGTCTCGCATCGACATGTTCGGGTCGGTCACGAACATGCGCGCGATCGGCAGCGAGTTCGAGTCGAACTTGACGATCTGTGGCTGGCCGAGGTTCGGATCGTTCGGAAGCGAGTTGCGGATGCGGTCGATCTGCTGCTGGACGTTGACGGATGCGGTATCGATGTTGACGCCGTAGTAGAAGGTCGCGTTGATGCGGGTCGAGCCGAGCGAGCTGGTGGACTCGATCCGCTGGATGCCGTTGACCCGGCTGATGGCGTTCTCGAGCGGACGGGTGACGAGCGTCTCCATCTGCTCGGCGCCCACGTTGGGGTAGCTGAGCGAGACGTTCAGCGCCGGCGGCGAGAAGCTCGGCAGCAGGGCGACCGCCAGGCGCGGCAGGGCGAAGAGCCCTAAGACCACGATCGCCAGAGCGATCATGGTCACGGCGACGCGCCGATTGACTGCAAATTGGGCGATCGACAATGAAGTTCCCGAGAAGAAAGCGGTTCCAGGCTACCCTATCCAGGGGGACTGATAGGTCCCTGAGAGGGCGGCCGGGCCACCAGGAGAGATTGCCGAGGCAAGTGGTGTTAGCGCAAGACGATAGTGTCCCCTGATTGCAATTCAGAGCTGTCCCCTCGCTGCCCGGGCTTTGGCGATGAGCGTCTGATCGTATCCAGCGTTCCAGGGGTGCGCCTTGGCGGGTTTATGGCCCTTCTTGGGATTGGGAAGGCGGCGATCGAGATAGTCGTTGAGGCGCTTGCTCTCGACGACGCTGCCCGTTCGCTGGTGCCGTCCGACGAGGCGCGCATCGAGCTTCTGCTCTTTGTAGAGGACGAAGGGTTCGTCTGCGCGCGGTAAGCAGATCGTCACGCGCATTCCGGCGCGCAGCCGGTGAAGTGGCGACGGGTCGATCGCATAGATGTTGTCGCTGATTTGGAAGGTGAGGTTTGGTGAGATGACGCGGTCGTACTGCTTGGTGAGGACGGCCTTGAGCGATTCTCGATCGACCGTCCGGTGCGCGTCCTCCGATGTTCTTGGTTGGACGGCGAACCGACGGTTAAACGCGACGAGGAAGCCCGGAAGAAACCGATTGGCTTGGTCGATGGTATCGATGCCGGCCAGACGTAGCTCTTTGACGAGGCGATCTTGTAGGCTACGATTGGCCCGCTCGACGCGGCCCTTCGCTTGCGGTGAGTTTGCGCAGATCGATTCGATCTCGAGTTCCCGTAGAGCCCGTTGTACCTGCGTTTCGTCGTCGGGCGCCGTTCCGAGGTTGATGCGGAATATGCTGTGTTTATCGGTGTAGAGCGCAACTGGCAGGCCGTGTTCGGAGAAGACGGACTCGAAGAGCTCGAAGTACGCGCTCGTGGTTTCGTGTTCGGCGAAGAGACCGCCTAAGATGCTGCTCGTCGCATCGTCGACGCAGAGCAGGAGCGCGCACACTCCCCCGCGGTCCTCGAACCAGCGGTGCGGCGATCCGTCCGCCTGGACGAGTTCTCCGAATCGCGGCCGCCGCTCGCGCATTGGTCGGGGCTTTTGCCGACGTCTTCGCGCGCGATAGAGTTTTGCGCGAATGAGCCATTGCCGAAGCGTTTCTCGATTGACGTCTATCTGCTCGCGTTCCGCGAGCTTCTCGGCGAGGAGCGTCGGGCCGAAACCGGCATAGGTGGTCCTGGCCCGCTCGAGGACGAGATCTCGGATAGCCGGGTCAAAGGCGTTGTTGGGCGGCTTGCCGGCACGCATGGATCGAAATGCGCCAGCTCCACCGATACGCAATCGACGGGTCAGGCGCTTGACGGTTCGCGTTGAGACGGTCAGATCGGCGGCCGCCTGTGCGATGCTCAGCACTCCGTCGATAACGCGCTGAGCGGTCTGTAAGCGGAGAAGGTCCCTCTTGGTCAACGTGATTGGCTCCATAAGTGGGCCTTAGACCACGGGCCGGGGACATCTCTGCTTTGCTAAACCGGGGACATCTCTGCTTTGCTCCTACAATTGCCGAGGCAAGTGGTTGTCGGCTGTGGGAGCCTGTGGTATCCTACCCAAGCTTTGGCCGGACCTTAGGGACCGGTTTACCCGCTGCCCGCCGCGTTGGCGGGCCACCCGCTTCGGCGGGTGTCCGTAGGGGGTACCATGACCGACTACGAGATCACCTATATCCTCAAGCCTTCTATGGAGGAGGCTGACGTCGAGGCCCGCTCGATCGC
>JALYSX010000053.1 GCA_030854585.1 Vulcanimicrobiota bacterium | reverse complement strand
AGAGCGATGATGGCTGTCGTCGATAGCGCAGCTTTGAACAGCGTGGCGGAAGAAGTCAATACCCGCCTCCAACTTGCCATTTCCGAGGCGGCATAAACAAATATCCGCGCCGATCCGAATGAAACGCGTACCCTCTCAACGACCCCAGACTACAGATCGAGGAAGAATTGTGATAGAGCAACCGTCCACATCCGCGACAGCTCTTGCGGCCACGCGTTTGAACCCACTTGCTCTCGCGACCGGCTTTGGTGTTGCCGGCCTCGTTCTTGTCTTAGTGTTCGGCATCGTGATGGGCTCCCTTTGGGGCATGATGGGTGGCGGCGGCATGATGGGCGGCGGCGGCTGGATGCACGGCTCCGCCGGCGGCGGCCCCTACTACGGCGGGGGCTCTCCGATGGGAGGCGGCGCTGGGTTCTTTGTTTACGCGCTGCTTTTTGGCTTCTTAGGCGGCGTAATCGCGGGCGGCACGGCAGCGTGGGTCTACAACGGCGTTATCGTGCGAAAGACGTGAGTGCCGCTGATCGCGTGCGGAACGCGGGCGCGACGACAAGAGCTTGAGAACACGCGATCGGATACTTGGGCTCTCTACGGCACTGCTTCTTGCGTGGTCATTTAGCTCGCCAGAATTGGCGTCGGCGATTCCGGTGTTTGCAAACGGGCAAGGAGGCGTGAACTGCGGCCTATGCCACAGCGCGGTGCCTTACCTGAATAGTTATGGCCGCTACGTCTTGATGACGAATTTTTCCAAAGGCCTCAACAAGCATCTGCAGATGATGCAGAACCGTAGTCTTCCGGTGGCGCTGGAAGTCACCGCCAATGCATCGAATCCGCGTGATCCACTCCTTCCGAACGTCTCCAGCGCGATCGTGCAGTTACTCTCCGGCGGCTTTGTAGGGTCCGATGTTTCATATTTCGCATCGGTGCCGGTCGTAACCGGCGGCTTTCCGGCCGGTTCCGTCGATCAGTTATGGGGCGCCTACAATGGATTCTCCCACGGCAATGGCAGTTTGCAGATCGGGAGGTTTCCGACGCCCATCTTCGCCCCATGGACGAGCCAGTCGCTATCACTCTCCGGATACGCGGTAGCGACTTTGCCGGTCGGGCTAAACGGCTCCACGCTTGCCGACAACCGTTGGGGCGCGTCCTATACGCAGATGGGGCATCTAGGATTGATCGGCAACGTGTCGTATTTGACCGGGAGTGGGCCGATTGAGCGCGCTTTTAGCAGCGCAGGCGAGGGAACGGCCTGGAGCGGTTCGATCCAATACTTGTCTCCTGAATCGAGATGGTCCGGCGGAGTCGCAGGACTACGTGGTTCGTATCCCCTGCCATCCGGCGCGAACGATTCCTACGCGCGTGCGGCGGCACTGATTTCGTACGACGGTGAGCGATATCAACTGACGGCGATGGGAACGGTCGGACACGACAAGAATCCAAACGATGGGGCGTCGCCCTCGGCAACGAGTCACGGCACCTCCGTCGAATACATTTACGGCCCGCTGTCGTGGCTGCACGTCGATCTTCGATACGAACACACTGATGATGGGCTTGGCAGCTCGACCGTCAACTACGTCTCCGCCGCTGCCTTCAGCCTAAGGCCGAATCTCGTTTTAACGGTCGAGAATCTCGCGGGGCCCGGCAAGCCGGCGGCCCAGAAATATCAGTTGCTCTGGGCCGGGCCGTGGTATCGGGATCGACTCCCGCGCGGAACCGTGCCGAGTGCGAGGACTAGCATGCCAATGCCGCTCTCAAGTGCGATGCCGAACGACACGTCGATGCCTGTGTCCGCCGGTGATGCGGCGGCGCTCGCAAACGGCCGTTCGATCTTTCTCACGAATACAGATATCGATGGCACGCGAATCACGACGGCTACTCCCATGCGATATTATCAGAGTTGCGCGGTTTGCCACGGTCCCGATGGCGCCGGTGGCGTGCAACTCGCAGACGGAACAGTAAGCGCGAAACTTGGCCCTCAGGCGCACATGTTAGACATGGCCTCGATGGGCTCGGCAAACGCGAAAGACACGCCCTGGACGATCGCGCTTTTCGAGCGCGCGATTTCCACCGGGGTCGACCAGAACGGCGATCAGCTGAGCTTAGTGATGCCACGCTGGAATATGTCCCAGCGTGACCTACACGATATTTCCTTATACATCTCAACTCAAATCCGCTAAGGGCGCGGCTTCCCCGTTTCCGAAAAGTCCACCTCAAAAAATGCCGCCGACGTTCTCGGTGTTTAGGAAGGTCGAGAGTCAATTGACGTCAACGCTTCCCGGAATCGGCAAAGGGACACAGCCGATGTCCGAGCCACCGGAGATAAGCTTCAGCGCGGGCTCCACGATCGGGAATGCGCGCCGTCTTCGCGCTACCACTTTGACGATCACACCAGGGGGTATGTGAGGATGCTTCTCGACGGCGTGATGCTACTGTGGTTCATCTTCGTGGGCTTGTCTCTGCTCTTCGTGGTGATCGACATCCGGTCGACGCCTGAATCGCCGGTCCTGAAATGGGGCTTCGTTCTCATAACGGCGTACACAGGGCCATTCGGAGCATTTCTTTACGTGCTCGGATGTCGCGAACCGTTCCCCGGGATGCATGAGGCGTATACCGCCGTACGTTGGCGGCAAGTATTTGGCTCGACGATGCATTGCGTCGCGGGTGATGGCGTCGGCATTCTCGCCGGTGCGGTCATCGAGTCTTACTTGGCGCTCTCACAGCCGATGGGAATTGCGCTCGAGTACGTTCTAGGTTTCGGTTTCGGATGGACGATCTTCCAAGCACTCTTCATGCGTAGCGTATTCGGCGGATCGTACCGAAAATCGCTGAGGAAGACGTTCCTCGCCGAGTTTTTCTCGATGAATATCCTGATGGCAGCGATGTTGCCGGTTGTAGCGTTCGGCCGTCTCGCCGTTGGGACGATCCTGATGCCGCGCATGCCAGAATTTTGGTTCGTCATGAGCATGGCGCTACTGGTGGGCTTTGTCGCAGCCTTTCCGATGAATTGGTGGCTCGTAGCGCGCGGCCTTAAACACGGCATGATGACCGTGCGGCCTGGGGCACCGGCTATGTCGATGACGGAATCGGCGCCTATGCCGATGTCAACGAAGACGGCGGCACCGGGCGAGCATGCCGGCGACCCGCAGGTCACCCGCAACGCGCTCTTGCGGATGGCATTGTTGTCTGTCTCTGTTCTTGCGATCGGAGTGGGCCTAGCGCTGTTCCTCAGCAAAGGTTAGCGAACGCTGGCCAGCGGGACGGGGACCGTGGCTAAGCCTGCACGATGGAGGCGCAGAACACCGTAACCCACATCACTATTGGAGACGGGCGGCCCGTCAGGTGACGCCCAGTTCGGGCTAGACCCGCGCGGTCGAGCGCCCATGAGATGTTTCAGCTGCACCCCGACCGCCACCCGACCCAACCAAGATCACGGCCGCCGCCCCGATAGAGCCTGTCTCCCCGTTAGACCCGGCGTTCGGCGGGCCCGCATCGAGTCCACCCGGCTCGAAACAGGCCTTTTCCCGCTACTACCCGTGCGTGTGTACGTGCTGCGCGGCGGGCGGCGGTGCCGGCGAGCCGTCCGACCAACGACGCACGGGAATGAAGAAAACGGTCGATTCGAACGCTCTACCGTCCTGTCCGATGATCGGCGATCCCGCGAGATTGGCGCCCCAGATCGCGGCTTGGCCGCGCGCGACGAAAAACATCACGTGCGGAAGCCATGGACCCGCGACCTGGTCGTTCAGATAGCCGCGCTTCGACATCATGTAGGAGAGCGAACCCGGCTCGGGATCCTTGAAGATGTGAGTCGCAACGGCGGCCTGCGTTCTCTCGATCAGTTGCTGCCTGGTGGCGCCGGCCAGAATCCACTCGGTGCGTCGTAGCAGTTGCGGAAGTTCGGTGCGCGCAGCGGGCGGGTTGAAACAGTTCGGCGAGCGATTCTTAGGGTTCCAAAACTCGGGATCGTCGAAGCCCCCCGCCCACGCGCGCTCGACGAAACAGACGAAACCATTCGTGCCTTTGACCGCGGTGACGTAGCCACGGCTCCCGAGCACGAGTACTGCTGCGTGCGCCGAGATCGACGGCGGCGCTGCGGTGCGCGCCAGCGCGATCTCGTCCTGCGCGGAGATACGATACTGGCCGACCGGTGCCATAGTGGGGTAAGGGGCGGGCGGCGCCGCTTGCGCCAAGGCGGCGCTGCCGAGCATAAGGGCGATCGCGATGAGCATAGGGACGTATCGTTTCATGGGGCCTCCGGCGCCGCTTGCGGCTGATGCTCGAACGCGTTCGCGCAGCGGCCCGTGACCGCAGAAGCTGATCTGGGGCTAGGCGCTCATTTCAATTCCGTCAGGACGTAGTACGCGACGTCGTGCAGGTCGCGCTTCGAGAGTTTCCAGCGCGGCATGATCGGGTTGAGCTTCGCCCCATTGTTGTCGATTCCGGTCGCGATGGCGCGTTCGACGGTGTCGATCGTATACGGCACCTTCGGATCCGCAACGAGCGCTTTGTAACGCAAGTCGGCGCTGACGGCCCCGGGCAAATGCATTCCGCCGGCTCCGCTCGAGCCGTGACAGGCGGCGCAATTGCCGAAGAGCGGCGGAGTCGCTGCCGCGATCCGGACGCCGTCGGCGTCTTTCCCAGTCCGGAAAATCGCACGACCGTTCGCGAGTGCCGCGTCCGCAGATGGGGGCGCACTTGGTGCGGACTGCAGTGACGCAGACTGCGGCCGGCTACAGCCGACGGCGAACCCGAGCGCGAGTGCGAGCGTGATAAAGACCGAATATCGAACCATGAGCCTCCGCTTTCGTTCGTACGTACCCCGTAGCGCGTGCCCCAACGCAAGCAGGCGCCCATCCGTTCCGCGGCCGGCCGGAGAACGGGACTTGCGCGAGCATCGAGGAAATATTCGCCGCATGAGGAGATACTTCGTCGGCACCTTGGCGCTCGCGCTACTCGCCTGTGCCGCTACCCACGCGCAAATGCAGCTTACAGCGATCAACATTTGGCCTGGTGTTGCGCCGGGCTCCGAGCATTCCACGCAGGTGGAGCAGACGATCCGCAATACGCCGATCGGAACGGTGGTTCTCGACGTCGTCACGCCGACATTGACCGCCTATCTCCCTGAGAAATCAAAAGCAACCGGGACGGGCGTCATCGTCGCCCCCGGCGGAGCGTGCATCGCATTGGCCATGGACGTCGAGGCGTACGACATCGCGCGTCGACTACAGAGTCGCGGTATCGCAGCCTTCGTGCTCAAGTACCGTATCATCGAGAAGAAGGGGCAGGGCATCCCAAAAAATCTCGATATGGATCAAGCCTGTAAGAACGGCATGGCCGACGGGATCCAGGCGGTGAAAGTGGTCCGTCGGCATGCGGCGCAGTGGGGCGTCTCACCGGCGAAGATCGGATTTATGGGATTCTCGGCCGGCGGACAGATCGCAAGCGGCGCACTGTTACAGCCGGACATCGCGGACCGGCCGAACTTTGCGGCCTTTATCTACGGCGCGCCGTTCGGCGTGATGCCCGCCATTCCGGCTGATTTGCCTCCGGTATTCATGGCGTGGGCGCAGGACGATCCGTACGACGCGATTCCCAAGTTTTACGATGCCCTGCGAGCCGCCGGGAACAAGCCCGAGGCGCACATCTTCGCCTCGGGCGGCCACGGCTTCGGCTTGAAGAAGCAGGGTACGACGAGCGACCACTGGATCGATGACTTCGAGAACTGGCTGAAGAGCCACGCCTATAGCGGGTAGTCGTGCTCCCAGAACTGGTAGCGCGCCCGATCCGCGCGCGCGAAGACGTCAGTGGATTCTGCGGATCCCTCAAAGGTGCCGCGGCGTTGACGCCGATGATCGCCGTGGCATCGACGACGCTCCCGGGCGCGCTCCACGGGGACTCTGCGGATCGGACCTCGTCGCGACCGCCGCAGCCTTCGGTGCAGATCTCGTAACCCGCGATCGCGGCCTACTTGCGTACGCTCGGGCGACGAAGCACATCCGCTGCATTCGGTGTCGATCCCGGCCGCGGCCGGGAAGACCTCGCCGGGTTCGCCCACCAGGCGGGCGGAACTGCGTTCGGCGGGAGCCGCCACCTTCACCCGGATCTTCGCCCATGCGAAGACTGGCATCTTCGAACGCTCGTACGAGCCGGCGGAGAGGAATCGACGCCGACGCGTCCTCGAACTTCCCGAGTGTCCGTGAGCTGAAGGCTTTCGACGCGTCGCTCATGCCCAGCAACGTTTCCGAAAGGGCGATCGGTTCCTACCGTGCTATGAAGGCGGGATGGAATTATCTCGGGCGGAGTTCGAACGGGTGGTCGACGAGGCGTTGGCGACGTTGCCGAAGCGGTTCGCGGATCGTATCGAAAACGTCGTGATCGCAGTGGAAGACGAGCCCACCGACGACGATCTCGCCGGCTTCGAGGATTCGGGCGATGAAGAGATTCTCGGGATCTACCGTGGTGTCGGCTTGACCGAACGATCTTTCGGCGACGCGCCATACCTACCGGACGAGATCGCCGTCTTTCGCGGACCGATCAATCGCGTCACGAGTTCGCGCGAGGAAGCGATCGAAGAGATCCGTGAGACGATCATCCACGAGATCGGGCACTACTTCGGTCTCGACGAACACGAGCTCCCCTAGGGACGCTCGAGGAACATCCGCTCGTCGTCGGCCTCGATGATGTCGATGATGAACTCCAGCTCCGGATGTTCGGCCAGCGTCTCGACATAGATATCCCGGAACAGCGCCTCGTTCTCGGCATGCTTCGGTTTGATCCGGCCGAGCGTCGCATTTAACGCAGGGTACTGGGCGGCGTCGGTGCGCCCGCGCAACCACAGCGCGACGTCGTCATCGGTCTTGGCGTGTTGCACGGCTTCGGCAAGCTCGGCTTCGGTGATGCCGAGGCGCTGTAGCAAGAACCCCGAGATGCCTTGGATCGGGCCGTTGATGAAGTACCCGCCCGGGTCGCCGCCGGGGAGCAGCGCCCGGATCTTGTCGATCGTGCGTGGCATCAACATCAGGCCGTCGAGTTCGGCATAGCAACTACGCGGCGCTCGCGTTCGCAGATCCAACGGTTCCATTTAACGCGCTCCGGAGGGTGTCAGTAGTAGGCGATCGTGCGTCGCGGCTTCGATCGCGCGTTCGCTGAACGGAAGTGCTTCCAAATGTCCGTCGATCCATGCCGGAGCGAGGTCGGTGTAGTGGCCGGAGCCCGTTTCGCCCGACTCGCCGCTCGGGATTGCGATGCCGCCGGCGTCCCAGTTGCCGACGTCCCAGACCGCGCGAAAGCTCTGTGAGAATCCGTCCTCTTGCAAATGGATGGTGTATTC
>JALYSX010000040.1 GCA_030854585.1 Vulcanimicrobiota bacterium | reverse complement strand
AACACGTTCATCGGACGCGCGACGCCGATCGCATACGCGACCTGCACTTCGCAACGATCCGCGAGGCCGGCCGCGACCACGTTCTTGGCGACCCAACGCGCGGCGTAGGCCGCCGAACGGTCCACCTTGGTCGGGTCCTTGCCGGAGAACGCGCCGCCGCCGTGACGCGACATCCCGCCGTACGTGTCGGCGATGATCTTGCGTCCGGTCAGACCGGCGTCGCCCTTCGGGCCACCGATCACGAAGCGCCCGGTCGGGTTGACGTAGATGCGGGTATTCGCGTCGCGCAGGTCCGCCGGAATCACCGCTTCGATGACCTTCTCGGTGATGTCCTTACGGATCTGCTCGAGCGTCACGTCGGGATCGTGCTGGGTCGAGATGACGACCGCGTCGACGCGGGTGGGCGTGTCGCCGTCGTACTCGACGGTGACTTGCGACTTGCCGTCGGGACGCAGATAGGTGAGCTCTTTGCTCTTGCGCACTTCGGCGAGGCGCTTGGTGAGCTTGTGAGCGAGCACGATCGGGAGCGGCATCAGTTCCTCGGTGTCGCGGCACGCATAGCCGAACATCATGCCCTGATCGCCGGCACCGGTCTCGAAGCCGTCGCCGGTCTCGCCGCCTTTGGCCTCGAGCGATCTGTCGACGCCCATCGCGATATCGGGCGACTGTTCGTCGATCGAGACGCTCACGCCGCAGGTCTCGTAATCGAACCCGACCGCCGAGTGGTCGTAGCCGATCTCTTTGATCGTGTCGCGCACGATCCTCGGGATGTCGACGTAGGTCGAGGTGCTGACCTCGCCCGCGATGTGGACCTGACCCGTGATCGCAAACGTCTCGACGGCGACGCGTGCGGCCGGGTCCGCCGCGAGCAGTGCGTCGAGAATGCCATCGGAGATCGCGTCGGCGACTTTATCCGGGTGACCCTCGGTTACCGACTCGCTGGTGAACAGCCGTTTGTAGGCCAACTTAGGTTCCCTCCGACCAGGACGCCATGTACTTCTGTTGTTCCGGCGTGAGCACGTCGATCTCGATGCCCATCGATGCGAGCTTGAGCGTCGCGACTTCTTCGTCGATCTCGAGCGGCACGTCATAGACCGTCTTCTTGAGGGTCTTGTGGTTCTTCGCGAGATAGGCGGCCGCAAGCGACTGGTTCGCAAACGACATGTCCATCACCGAGGCCGGGTGGCCTTCGCCGGCGGCCAGGTTGACCAGACGTCCGTCGGCCAGGATGCAGACCTTACGGCCGTCGTGGAGTTCGTACTGTTCGACGAACTGGCGCGGCTCGGTCTTGCTCTTGGCGATGTTCTTGAGGCCTTCGAGATCCAGTTCGTCGTTGAAGTGGCCCGAGTTACAGACGATCGCGCCGTCCTTCATGAGCTTGAAATGCGACTCGTTGATGACGTGGAAGTTGCCGGTCACGGTGACGAACACGTCGCCGATCTTGGCCGCGTCTTCCATCGGCATCACGCGGTAGCCGTCCATGACCGCTTCGATCGCCTTACGCGGATCGATCTCGGTGACGACGACGTGCGCGCCCATCCCGGCCGCGCGCGACGCGACGCCGCGTCCGCACCAGCCGTAGCCGACCACGACGAGCGTGCGGCCCGCGAGCAGGACGTTGGTCGCGCGGATGATGCCGTCCAGGGTCGACTGGCCCGTCCCATAGCGGTTGTCGAACATGTGCTTGGTCAGCGCGTTGTTGACGGCCACGACCGGGTACGGCAGAACGCCGTCCTTCTCCATCGCCTTGAGGCGGATGACGCCGGTGGTCGTCTCTTCGCAGCCGCCGATCATGTCGGCCAGGAGTTCGTTGTGCTTCGTATAGATCGTGTTGACGAGATCGCAACCGTCATCCATCGACATATGCGGCTTGGTCGCGACCACCGCTTCGATGTGCGAGTAGTAGGTCGCGTTGTCTTCGCCCTTGATCGCGTACGTCGGAATGCCGTACTCGCAGAGGGCTGCGGCCACGTCGTCCTGCGTCGAGAGCGGGTTCGAGGCGCAGAGCGCGACCTCGGCGCCGCCGGCCTGCAGGGCGAGCATCAGGTTCGCCGTTTCGGTGGTCACGTGCAGGCACGCGCCGATGCGGATACCCTTGAGCGGCTTCTCCTGTTCGAACCGATCGTAGACTTGTTTGAGAACCGGCATATATGCACCCGCCCACGCAATACGCGAGCGGCCGGTCTCTGCCAGGGCGCGGTCTTTGACATCACCAGCGATCCCGGCGGTATTTTCCAGTACGGGCACTTCAGTCTCCTAAGAATTGGGGCTACAGACGGATTCTGCACCAGGCGTCTACCCCCCGCCAGCGATAAAGTAGCGGCGTGGAGAGTTACGACGACTATTTAACACGATTGGCCTCGAAAGCGCCAACTCCAGGAGGCGGAAGCGCCGCAACCCTGGTCGCCGCCTCAGGGGCGGCCCTGGTGGCGATGGTCGCCCGGATCTGCCAAAACACCCCGGCTTCCTCCGGCCTGGCCGGCCGGCTGATCGTCCAGGCCGACGGCCTCCGGACCGAACTGCTGGCCGCGCGCCGCCGCGACGAGGCCGCCTTCGAGCGGGTGGTCGAGGTGCAAGCGATGCCCAAGGGAGATACCCGCGCGAGCGCGATGGCCTTGGCTCTGCGACACGCCGCCGAGGCGCCGCTCCACGCCGCCCATC
>JALYSX010000028.1 GCA_030854585.1 Vulcanimicrobiota bacterium | reverse complement strand
TCTTCTGCGCGACCAGATCCGCCAGGGCTTCTTCGACCTCGGCGATGGTGCGGCGCTGTTGCGCGCGGGTGGTCGTCTTCTCGACGGTCGGGTCCTCGAAGACCAGCCGCGCGAGCGCGCAGATCCGGTCGGAGAGATGTTCCGAGCGCATCATCTTGAGCGCGCCGACCTTGCCGGCCCGCAGCACGACCTTCTCGGCACCGATCACGCCGCCCAACAAATCGAAGAGCGCCGAGACGTACCGTGCCAACTCGTCTTCGACGCCGCGTTTGCGGCGTAGACGGGTCAGCGACGGGTTCTCGGCGCTCGCCGGCATTTCGCTCGAGCGGTGGTTAAGCCGCGACGACGCTCAACGTCGCTTTTGCGACGACGTTTTTATGCAGTTTGATCTCGACCGGGTACGATCCGAGCGCTTTGATCGACGACATGATCTCGATCTTGTGGCGATCGAGCGTGATCTCGAGTTCGCGTAGGATCGCATCGGCGACGTCGGCGTTGGTCACCGCCCCGAAGAGCTTGCCGTTGCCGCCGGCCTTTGCCGAGACGGCGATCTTGGCGGTTTCGAGACGCTCGGCGAGGGCCTTGGCATCCGCCAAGGTCTGCGCTTCGCGCTTCTGCTGGGCGCGCTTCTGCGCGTCGAGCAGAGCCATCGCGCCCTTGTTCGCTTCGACCGCGAGTTTGCGCGGCAGCAGGAAGTTGTTGCCGTAACCCTCGGCGACGTCGACCACGTCGCCGGCTTTACCGAGAGCCTTCACATCGCTGAGGAGGACGAGTTTCATGTGGTGGTGGTTACTCCGAGACGAAGGGAAGGAACGCGATGATGCGAGCGCGCTTGACGGCGATCATCAGCATACGCTGGTGCTTGGCACAGTTGCCGGAGATACGGCGCGGAACGATCTTGCCGCGCTCGGAGACGTACCGCTTCAAGCGGTTCACGTCGCGATACGATACGTCGATTGCTTTGTCCGCGCAGAACTGGCACGGCTTTTTCTTTACGCGCCGGTCTTTTGCCGGGCGCTTCTTACGGTCTGCCATCTTTTTTTAGTTTTCCTTATGAGCTAGGTGGTTGGCGGTCGCGTCGTACGAGGACGAAACCCTAGCCACGTTGCGTCGCCGATCGGCGCCACGACCGGCACATACCGGATTTGACATACGGCCGTCAGTATAGCGGCTCTCGCGCTCCGCCGCTACGTCCTACGTCCGATTATTCTACCCGAACATATGTTCGATAGCAAGAGCGGCGGTCACCTCGTCGAACGGCGCCAAGCATGCGAGCGATACTGCTGGGAGTTGCCCTTATAGCGGCCGTCGTGCTTACGGCACGGCCCGCCCTTCACGCGGTGGCGACCGCAATCGAGGGGAGCCCGTGCTCGGATGCCGCACCGGTCCCCGCCGAGCTGACTCTACCGGCGGTCGTCCCTCCGGGCGAGCCGGTCGAACTCGAGAAGCAGCTGCTCGGCTACCTCCAGTCCTACAAGTACCGCGAGCTCGGCTGGTGCCACGACAAGGGCGTCCGGGACACCGGCCCTTACCTCGACGGCGTCTCGTACGGCGTCCACCCGGCCGTCCAGATCTGGTATTCGCCCGAGATGATCGAGTGGCTCCGGGGCGGAGGCAAGGGCGTCCCCAAGGACGGCGCGGTCATGATCAAAGAGCAGTACGGCAATATGCCGGCCGTCTATTTCAAGGGCAAGCCCGAAGCGGATCTCCAGCCGACCGATTGGACGATCATGATCCGGCGGACGGGGGCCTCGCACGACGGCTGGTTCTGGGGCGAAGTCTATACCGGGATGTTCGGCGCGCCGATCTCGAAGACGGCCTACCCGAACTCGGGCTTCGGCATCTACTGCCTGCGCTGCCACGCTTCGGCCGAGCGCGCGCTGACGTTTTCGACGCTCGAGAACATCGCGGGCTTCCCGGGCACGCCGATCACCTACAAAGTCGACAACTCGTGGAAGCATCCGGCCGTCGCTCCACAGACGCCGCCCGCCGTCGCAGCCGCGCTCGCAAGTGCCGCCGCCGTCGTGACGCCGCGCGCGCCGCTAGCGGTGCGAACCTTCCCGCCGGAACCGCTCGACACGTTCGTCGCGCACGCGCACGTGCCGCACATGTTCCTGACCTCGGATCAATGCATGGGCTGCCACAGTTCCGCGCCCGGCAAACCGTGGGGGCCGCTGATGTCGGTCTCGCCTCCGCTCGGACACACCGGCGGATCGCTCAACGTCTCCGAGTACGGCGAATGGCGCTGGTCTCCGATGGCGCTCGCCGGCCGCGATCCGGTCTTCTTCGCGCAGTTCGAGAGCGAACTTGCCTACCTCGATACGATCCATGACGCGAAGGCGAGTGCCGCACTCAAGAAACAGACGACCGGCATCTGCATGACCTGTCATGCGGCGATGGGCCAGCGTCAACTCGCGATCGATCGGCCGGGCGTGCCGTTCGAACCGTCGATGATCTTCGATGGCGATCCGTCGCACCCGGCATTCCACTACGGCGGGCTCGCGCGCGACGGCATCAGCTGTTCGCTCTGTCACCACGCCGCGCAGTCGGTCACGCCCGCGGGCCAGGCGTCGTTGCCGTACTTCCTCAACAACAAGATCAACGGGACGTTCGATACGGGCCCGGCCGACAAGCTCTACGGGCCGTTCAAAGATCTCGGTCTGATCACGTATCCGATGAACCAAGGGCTCGGCGCGAAGCCGCACTTCTCGTCCTACGTGCAGAACCCACGCATGTGCGGCAGTTGCCATACGATCAATCTTCCGATCGTCGACAGCCCGCCGATCGGCGTCGCGATCCAATCCCACGACCTCGAACAGGCGACCTATCTGGAATGGCTCAACAGCTCGTTCCAGACGGAGTACGGCGCCGGACCGCGCGCGCAGACCTGTCAGGCCTGTCACATGCCGGCCGGCGTGACCGACGAATCGCGCGGCATCGCGCTCGCGCACATCGTCTCCAAGATCGCACTCGTGCAGGACGACTCGTATCCCGAGACCAGCAACATCGCCTCCAAGAAAGACCTCAACGTGCTGCTCCGCAAGAGCGGCTACGCGCGCCACACCTTGATCGGGTTGAACGCGTTTCTGCTGACGCTCTTCAAACAGTATCCCGAAGTGATGGGCGTTCGCACGACCGACTACATGTCGGGTTCGAAGACGGATCTCGATGATGCGATCAAACACATGATCCGCCAGGCACAGAAGACCACCGCGACCGTGCGCGTCGCGACCCGCGCTGCCGGCGCGGCGACCATCGCCGACATCGAAGTCGTCAATCTGACCGGTCACAAGTTCCCGAGCGGCGTCGCGTTCCGTCGCGCCTTCCTCGACGTCGAGTTCTACGACAAGCGCCATCCGCACGCCGCGCCGTACTTCGTGTCCGGCGCGACCGACGATCGCGGGCGCATCCTCGGCGGCGACGGTGCACCATTGCCGAGCGAGTTCTTCGCGCGCGACGCACGCGGACATCAGCGCTATCAGGAGCACTTCGACGAAGCACATCCGATCTCGAAACCGGGTCAAGTCCAGATCTTCGAAGAGCTGACCCAGGATCGCGCTCGCAACTTCACGTTCAGCTTCATCCGGCGCGATCACGAGTTCAAGGACAACCGCATCGAACCGCTTGGATTCACCCGAACCGGACCGACGCCGACCCTGCCGGCCTACTTTCTCGAGGCGACCTACCCGAAGGGCGCGGCCGCGCGCGATCCGCGCTATTTCGACGGTCGAGGACATGCGATCGTCCGTTATCGGGTGACGCGACCGGCCGGTATCCCGGCGAGCGCCGTCGGCGTTCGCGCCACCCTCTACTACGAATCGTGGGAGCCTGCGTTCGTCGCGTTGCGCGCCAGCGGAACCGGAACGGCCGCCCAACGCTTCGCCGCCCTGGTCGCGAACGTCGACCTACGCGGAACGCCGCTCCAGAACTGGAAGATCCGCATCGCGTCCGCGGATCATTAACACGACCACGACGCCGAACGCCGCGGTCAGGCCGCCCGCGACCAGCATCGCGATCGGCCACCCGCGCATGAACGCGGTCGACTCGACCGCATTCCCCGGAATCGATCCGAGGAGCGCCACGCCGAAGACGCCGAAGAGCGCGCGCACGAGCGCCTGCGTCGCGGAGGCGAAGCCCTCGTCCTTATCCGGGACGGCTTCCATCCCGAGAGCCGTGCCGGGCGTGACGATCAACCCCCAGCCGATGCCGGCCACTCCGAGTGCGGCCGCGATCTGCCAGCCATGGGTATCGACTGACATGATTCCGAGCCACGCCATCGCGACCAACGTGATCATGAAACTGATCGCCGCGGTCTGAACCATCCCGAACCGGCGCGCGAACCAAACGCTCGCGATATTCGCGGCGAAGAACGTCGCGTTGCATGGCAGTAAGAAGATGCCGGAGAGGAAGGGACCGTCATGCCGGACCTCTTGCAAGAAGACCGCGCAGAGCAAGAAGAGTCCGTACCACGCGAAGTTGACGATGCCGAGGATGACGAGCGAGACGTTGAATTTGCGTCGTTTGAAGTATCGGACCTGGATCATCGGATGCCGGCTGTGCGTCTCGTACGCGACCATCGCCCACAAGGCGGCCGCTCCGATCGCAAAGGCGGCCACGATCGGCAGCGACCCCCAACCCTGCGCGTCGCCGTCGATCAAAGCATACGAGATAAGCACGAAGCCCGAGATCGAGAACAGCTGTCCCCACACATCGAACCGCTTGCCGCGCTCGACGGCCTCTTCGCGCGGATCCAGCGCGAGAAACACGAGCACGACGATGCCGAGAAGCGCCGACATCCAAAACACGCCGGGCCACGAATACTCCGCGACGATCGCGCCCCCGATCACCGGTGCGAGGCCACCCGCGATCCCGCCCCACATGCCGATCCGCTTGATCGTCGGCCCGTCGTCGGCACCGTGCGGCAGCAGCGAGATCAACATCGCCGGCGGGAGCGCGATCAGCGCGGCGCTGCACAATCCTTCGATCCCGCGCAGCACGATCAACAGGTCGACGTTCGGTGCAAAAGCGCTCGCGATCGAGGCGACCACGAAGACCGCGGTCGCGACGGTAAGGACGCCCCGTCGCCCGACCAAGTCGCCGAGCGTGCCTGCCGCAAGCATGAACCCGCCCTGGAGCAGCGGATAGACCCCGATGAACCACTGCTGCACCGAGAGGTCGGTGTGGAACGTCTCCATCACCTTCGGCACGGCCAGGTACATCACGCTGACGTTGAGCAACGCGACGAAGAACGCGAGATACATCCCTAGTCCGCCGAGCCGCGTGCGCGTCGCCTGCTTCATACGGTGATAGACGCTCCTTAGAACAGGTTCCAGAGAAACTGGTTGTAGACTTCGTGATGATACTGCACTTCCTGTGCTTTTACGAAAGTTCCCAGTAGTCGCGGACTACGATCCGCGCTCGCCTGTTTGAGATCGGCGTACCGGTCGCGCACGTCCGCCTCGAGCAGGGTTCCCGCCCACTCCGAGCCGCGGAAGTCCGCGAGCGCGTCGTAGATGTTGTCGGGCAGATAGTGCTCGGCCTGACGCAGGTTCTTCTCCGAACTCTTGCTCGCTTCGAGCCCGGTCCGGAAGACAGCCAGCATGACCATGTACGGGTTCGCATCCGGGCCGACCGACCGGACCTCGACGCGCGCGCTCCGTTCGTTGCCGATCGGGATGCGGATCATCGACCCGCGATCGACGGCCGAGGCCTTGATCTGATTCGGCGCCTCGAAGTGCGGATCGAGCCGACGGTACGCGTTGACCGAGGCGTTCAGCGCCAGGCAGAGTCCGCGGGCGTGCGTCAGGATGCGATCGACGAACTCCCAGCCGAGCGGACCGATCTTCTCTTCCCCCGCCGGATCCCAGAAGATGTTCTTGCCGTCCTTGCTGATCGATACGTTGGTGTGCATCCCGCTGCCGTTGACCCCGACGACGGGCTTGGGCAAGAAGCTCGCCGTCATCCCGAGCTTGGTCGCGACCTGGCGACAGATCAGCTTGTAGAGCTGGATCTGATCCGCAGCCGCTACCACCTCGCAGTAGCTGTAGTTGATCTCGAACTGCGACGGCGCGACCTCGGGGTGGTCCTTCTCGTTCTCGAAGCCCATCGCGCGCTGCACTTCGGCGACCGTGTCGATGAAGTTGCGCAGCGGATCGCTCGGAAGCGAGTAGTAGTACCCGCCGGTGTTCGAGTAGTCGAACTTGCCCGTCTCGTAGTAGCGCCGTTCGGCATCGAGACCCTGGAATAGGAAGCCCTCGATCTCGTTGGCGGCGTTCAGCGTATAGCCGTGCTTCTCGAAAGCCGCATTGGCGAACTGTTTCAGGCTGCCGCGCAGATCGGCCGCGAACGGCGCGCCGTCGCGATCTAACACGTCGCCGAAGACCAATACTTTACCCGCGCCGAAGATGTCGGACGGCGCCCAGTAGAACGCGCTCCAGTCCAGCGAGAGCCGCAGATCGCTCTCGCGCTGCAGCGTGAATCCGCGGATCGACGAGCCGTCGAAGGTCAGGTTGTCGGCGGACCTGAGCAAGAACTTCTTGTCGTAATCCAACATGTGCAAGCGACCCTCGAGATCGCTGAAGAGCACGGTCACCGCCTTGATGCGATGCTCCTTTGCAAGATAGGCGAGGCGTTCGGCCGCGATCTGTTCGGCCGGCACGCGATCGGCGCGCTGCTTCTTGGCTTTGAGATTGAGATCTTCGAGTTCGCCGTAGGAGAGCGTCAGGAAATCGCGCAGTTCGTTCATGCCGCCCGTTTAGACGGACCAAGGGCCCGGCCTTTATCCATTTGGTAAAAAGCCGAGCCCTCGCGTTCGACTTCCCGCCGCTACGTCACGATTCCGGCGAGGCGGATCACGCCGCGCTCGATCTCGGCGAGGCTGAGGGTAGCGTAGCCGCACAGGAGCGTCGCGTGGGTCGGCGCGTGCATGAAGTACCGCGCGCCGTCATACGCCCGAACCCCGGCGCGCTCCGCACGTTCGAGCAAGGCCGTCGTCTCGGCGCGTGGGGTTCCGAGCAGCTCCAGGAAGATGTGGGCTCCCGCGATGCCGCCACGCCAGCGAATCGCAGCCGGGCCGACCCCCGCTTCGAGCGTTCGTAGGAACCGGTCCGTCCGCTCGCCGAGCGCGCGCGCCATCCGGCGTTGCCGATCCGCGAGGGCGTCCGCGCCTTCGTATGGTTCGCGCGCTACCCCGGCGACGATGCGGTCCTGCCCGATGTCACCACGCTGCGCGGACGCATGCTCGGACATGGAGACGCATCGCCTACGGCATCCGTAGAACTACGGATCACATGCAGCCCGCGGCGTGGTAAGCTCGGAGCATGACAGACGAACGCCTCTCCTATTGATCATCGGCGTCGCCGGCGGCGTGTTCGCATACTACCTCGACAGCGTCAACCCGAACACGTACAAGCTCTGCGACACCTTCGAACACGCATCGCCATCCGAGTCGGCGGGAGTGTGGAAACATGCGCAGGGTCGCTCCTGCTTCACCCTCGACGCCCGGCGCGTTCCGACCTACGTCGCCACCTATCGGTACTGACCGGCACCTCGCGCGCGCTCGAACATGATGGTCGGATCGCCCTTGTATGTCGTCTGGGCGATCTCGCGGAAGCAGCACTTCTCGGCGACGCGGATCGATGCCACGTTTTCCGGAGAGATGATGCAGGCGGTCCGTGGCGCGTCGATGTTCGCGTCGGCCCAGGCGAGAGCCGCGCTTGCGGCCTCGGTCGCGTAGCCCTTGCCGTGCGCGGCGGGCGCGATCATCCAGCCGAGTTCGGGAATGCCTGCGATCGACGGCACGATCTCGCGACGGAAATCGGCGAAGCCAACGTCACCGATGTAGGCGCCGGTCGCGCGTTCCTCAACGGCCCAGTAACCGAACCCGAGCATGCCCCAGAGGCCCGGGTAGGTGAGTAGACGCATCCACGTCTGCGCGCCCGTCGACGGTACGCCGCTGATATGCCTCACGACGATCGGATCCGCCCACATCGCCGCGCAGGCATCGTAATCGGCCGTCCGATGTGCGCGCAGCACCAATCGCGCGGTCTCGACGTCGGGAATCATCCCTGGCCGTCACACGAATCGGATTCTTCGCCGTTGGCGTTCAGGAACGTGATGTGCGGCGGATTGTTGGAATGAGGGACACCGGGCGTATATTTTGCGCGGTGACCGCCGAGGCCGGTTCCGCCGAACGTGACGATCCCGCCCGAGTACGAGTACGAACCCGGATGCCCGGTGTAATCGGCGAAGCGCCCGCCGCCGTAGAGCGTGAAGTTCTCGGCCATCGCCGACTCCAACGCGCTGCCGGAAAGCGTGTAGCACTCGTACTTGCCGAGCACGAGGCCGCCGCCGCCGGCCGCGGGAGCACGGTCGTGCCGAACGACGGCCACGCGCGCCGGGACGTTAGCGCGCTTCGACCCGGCGAGCAAGGCGTTTGCTTGCGCTTCGTATCGGGCTGCGTCGTTGCGGTAGTCTTGCGCGGTCTTGCCGGTATGACAGCCGCGGCTTATCGCCGTGGTGATCTGAGATCGATTCATCCGGATCCGGCGCGTTTGCGCGCCCGGGTTCGCATAGTCCACCGTACAGGCGCCTCCACTGCAACTCGCGACGCGAAAGCGGGCGTAGCCGGGCCCGCAGTCGTAGGTCGCACCGAACGTGATGCCTTGCGATGCGAGCGCAAGAAACAGAAGGGAAGAGATCACAAAGACTCCTCGCTGCTAGGGCAGCTCCGCCAGAGGTTCTTGGGTAGCTAGGCGCAGCCTGCCGCGGATGAGGTATGCTCTCGGTATGGATATCGCCCCGCCGGCCGACCCGATCGCCGCCGTCACCCATCCCGACCCGTATCCGTACTATGCGGAACTCGCGCGAGCCGTGCGCCCCGAATGGAACGTCGGCCTCGGTATGTGGGTGGTTTCTAACCCCGCTCATGTCGCGTCGATCCTGCAGCACCCGGGGGCGCACGTCGTCGCGCCATCCGACGCTCCCGCGGGCTTCGCGGAGTACGCGCGTTTCAACGAGGGCGAACGGCACGCACGGTTGCGCGCCGAGGTCGTGGAGCGCATCGCGGGCGTCGCGCTCGACGATCCGCCGATCGCGACCGGCGACCTGGACGCGTTCATCGAACGCTTCGCGCTCTACGCGCTCGCACGCGATCAGCGCGCGAACGTCAAGGGCGATCTGCTCTTCCAAGCCTACGATGCCACCCGCGCTCTCATCGGAAATGCCTGGGCCGCACGGGCCGCGGAACCCGCACTCGGCGCGGCAGAGGCCGTCGCCAAGGCATTGCGTGACGATCCGCCCGTCCATAATACCCGTCGCCGACTGGTCGCAGATATCGAGATCGCCGGTACGACGCTTCAGGGCGGCGATGCGGTGCTCGTCGTGCTCGTACGCACGACGTTCGGCATGGGCGCGCACGCCTGCCCCGGCGACGAGCTCGCGCAACGCATCGCCGTGATGGCCTTGACCCGCTTGCTCGCCGACGGCGTCACGCCGAGTTTCCCGACCGGCTACGTCCCGCGTCCGAACGTCCGCATCTCGCTCTTCGCACCGCTGCCAGGCTGAAGGGGGAAGGCACTGGCCCGCCACGTAAGGCGGCTACATGAGTCAAGAACTGTACGACATCCCGGTTCGCCGTAACAACGGCGCCGATGCGAGCCTGCGCGAGTATGCGGGCGATGCGCTCCTGATCGTCAACGTGGCCTCGCAGTGCGGGCTGACGCCGCAGTACGGCGGACTGGAGGGGCTCGAGCAAGAGTTCGGCGGTCGCGGGTTCCACGTGCTGGGCTTCCCGTGCAATCAGTTCGGCGCGCAAGAGCCCGGCAGCAACGCGGAGATCGCGCAGTTCTGCGAGACCAACTACGGCGTCTCGTTCGCGCTCTTCGACAAGATCGAGGTCAACGGCGAAAACCGCCATCCGCTCTACTCCGCGCTAATCGGTGACGGCGCCGACATCGGTTGGAACTTCGAGAAGTTCTTGGTCGGCCGCGACGGAACGACGGTCGCGCGGTTCTCGCCCAAAACCACGCCGGACGACGACACACTCCGCGCCGCCATCGAGGGTGCGATTGGATAAGGTCGTCTGGCGCGTATTTCTGATCGTCGTCGCCGCATTCGTCGCGTTGCTGATCGTGCTCCAGGTCCCGCCCGCGCTCAACTATCCGCAACTCGGCTTCGATGCGTCGCGGGGCCGCACGGCGTCGGAGGTCCGGATCGAGAAGGTCGCGCGCGGCGGAGCCGCGGATGCGGCCGGGCTCCGGCCGGGTGATCGCATCGATCTCGCGCCGATGTCGCTCGGCAATCGGATCCGGCTGCTCTATCAGCGCCACGCCGGCGACGCCATCCCGTTCACCATCTGGCGCGGTGAGAACCAGATCCGGGCGACCATCCATGCGGAACGCCTGACCAGCGTCCGCTTCGACTACTGGCTCGGACTCGCGGGCTCGGTCTTGTTGCTCGCCTTCGCGCTCGTCATCGGCTGGCGATCGGATGCGCGCGCGACCCGATTGCTCAGCCTCGTCCTGCTCGCGACTGTGGTCGCGACCGACCTCGACGTCATCAACTTCGGAAAAGGCGGCTCAGGGATCGAGATCGTGGGCTGGGTGCTCGCAGCGATCGTCGCACCGGTCGCGCCACTGCTCTTCACGCTCTATGCCGACTCGTTCGGCGCACGTTCGCGCTTGCGCGCCGGGTTCACGCACGTCCAATACGCCCTCGCGCTCCTCTCAGCTATCGCAAACCTCGCACCGGCGGTCGCGATCGTCACTCTGACGATCGCTCCGACAGCGGCCTATGCCCTCGCCTTCATCAATCCGACGCTCGATCTACAGTTCGTCTTCGCGTTCGTCTCGGCGGTTCTGGCGGTGGTCGCTTCGCGCGGCGATGCGCGCCAGCGGATCCTCTGGGCGACGATCGCGAGCGCGCCGTTCATCTTCGCCAACGTCATCATCGGTCTGCCATACGTGCCCGACTGGATCGGGAACGCGGCGCTCCTGGTCTGGCCGATCGGCCTGACGTATGCGGCCCTACGCGGCAAACTGCTCGACGTCGCGTTCGCGGTCAATCGCGCCGCCGTCTTCACGATCGTCTCGGCGATCGTGCTGGTGCTCTTCGTCACCTTCGAGTGGGTGCTGGCCGAATCGTTCGCGCCCGTCGGGCACGAGACCGACCTGATCCTGAGCCTCGGCTTCGCACTTGCGCTCG
>JALYSX010000019.1 GCA_030854585.1 Vulcanimicrobiota bacterium | reverse complement strand
GGCGATCCGATCCGCCGGGCCGACGTCTACACGCGTTGGCTCGACTGGTTCGACCGCTACCTCCGCTGAAAGCCTCCATGCAATTCCGTACCATCGACGATCTGGACGTGCGCGGCAAGCGCGTCCTCGTCCGCGAAGACCTCAACGTCCCGATGAAGGATGGCGCCGTCGGCGATCCGACCCGCATCGACGCGGCGTTGCCGACCCTACGCGCGCTCTCCGAGCGCGGCGCGAAGGTCGTGATCCTCTCGCATCTCGGTCGCCCCGACGGCGTCGCGGATCCGAAATTCTCGCTCCGCCCGGTCGCCGCCGCACTGGCCGCACACCTCGGCCAGCCGGTCGCATTCGCGAGCGACTGTGTCGGCGAGCCGGCGCGGACCGCGATCGCCGCGTTGAACGACGGCGAGCTGGTGTTGCTCGAGAACGTGCGCTACCACGCCGGCGAAGAGCAGAACGATCCCGCGTTCGCCAAGGAGCTGGCCGCGCTCGGCGATCTCTACGTGAACGATGCGTTCGGCACCGCGCATCGGGCGCACGCCTCGACCGAAGGCATCGCCCATCTTCTTCCCAACGCCGCCGGCCTGTTGATGCAAGCCGAGCTCCGCGCGCTCGGCGGTCTGGTCACCGATCCCGTGCAACCGTACGTCTGCGCGATCGGCGGCGCGAAAGTCAAAGACAAAGTCGGCGTCTTCACGAATCTGATGGAGAAGGTCAGCGCGTTCTGCATCGGCGGCGGCATGGCGAACACATTCCTGGCGGCGGGTGGCCTCGATGTCGGCGCCTCGCTCAAGGACGACGATCTCGGACCCGCGGCCGGTATCATCGCGCTCGCCGAGCGCAAGAACGTCACGCTGCATCTGCCGACCGACGTGGTGGTCGCGCCGTCGTTCAACGCCGATGACCAAGCGCATGTGGTCGGTATCAATGCGGTCGGGAGCGAGATGATCCTCGACATCGGCCCCGAGACGGCCCGAGCGTATGCGCGCGCGATCGAGCGCGCCAAGACGATCGTCTTCAATGGACCGATGGGTGTCTACGAGAAATCGGCGTACCAAGCCGGCACCCGGATCGTCGGTGAGGCGATCGCGAGCGCCGCCAAGAACGGCGCGACCAGCGTCGTCGGCGGCGGCGATGCGGCTGCAGCCGCGCACGAACTCGGCTTCGCCGACGCCATGACCCACGTCAGCACGGGCGGCGGCGCAACCCTCGAGTTCCTCGAAGGCAAACTCTTGCCGGGCGTGGCAGCGTTGCAGATATGAGACATCTCGTCGTCGCCAACTGGAAGATGAACATGACGGGGACGCAGGCGAACGCGTTTCTCGACGATTTCCTCAAGGAAGAACTGCCGGATGGGATCGATGTAGCGATCGCACCGCCATTCACCGCGCTCGCGCAGGTCAACTGGCGGCTGGGTCAGAGCTCGATCGCGCTTGCCGGACAGAACATGTCTTGTGAACAGAGCGGCGCGTTCACCGGTGAGATCTCGGCGCCGATGCTGACCGACGCCGGTTGCACGTACGTGATCCTCGGGCACTCGGAGCGGCGTCAACTCTTCGGCGAGACCGATGCCGATGTGAACAACAAGACGCGGGCATCGCTCTCGAACGGCTTGACGCCGATCGTCTGCGTCGGCGAGACCGGCGACGAACGCGATGCGGGTGAGGCGCTTACGCGCGTGATCTCGCAGGCCCGGGCCGCGCTCGACGGGCTCGGCCGCGACGGCGCCGCCAAGGTCGTGATGGCCTACGAACCGATCTGGGCGATCGGCACGGGAAAGAACTGCGACGCGGACGACGCGGATGCCGTGATGGGCGCGGTCCGCGCAAGCGTCGACGGATTGCAGAACGTCCGGATCCTGTACGGCGGCAGCATGAAGCCCGAGAACGTCCGGGCCTACGCCTGCATGCCCAACATCAACGGCGGATTGGTCGGAGGTGCGTCGCTCGACCCCGCCGGTTTCGCCGCGCTCATCCGCGCCGCATCGCAAGAATCGCAGAGCGCATGACCTTCCGCCCGCTGGTCCTGGCCGTGCTCGACGGTTGGGGATGCCGCGCGGCCACGCACGGCAACGCGATCGCTGCCGCCGACCTTCCGCATTGGAACGCGTACTTCGAGAAATACCCGTGGACGACGCTCGAGGCGTCCGGTGAGTTCGTCGGACTCCCCAAAGGCATCATGGGCAACAGCGAAGTCGGGCACATGAATCTCGGCAGCGGGCGGGTGGTGCCGCAAGGCGTCACGGTGATCGATGCCGATATCGCAGCCGGTGAATTGCCGCACAACGCGACGCTGGTGAAGGCGTTCAAAACCGTGCGCGTGAGTGGCGGAACGCTGCACTTCATGGGCC
>JALYSX010000013.1 GCA_030854585.1 Vulcanimicrobiota bacterium | reverse complement strand
CGCGTCGACCCGGCCCGATGCCTCGGTCAAGAAGCGTCCGCCGACCAGCGCGACCGCTTCACGCAACTGCTCCGGCGACATGTTGTCGAGCAGCACCGCATCGATCGGCAGATCGAGCGCTTCGCGTAGCTGATCGAGCGAGTCGACCTCGAGTTCGATCTTCACCAGGTGCGCGACCGAGGCGCGCGCGCGACGCACGGCTTCGGTCACCGAGCCCGCAAGCGCGACGTGATTGTCTTTGATCAGCACGGCGTCGTCGAGACCGAACCGATGATTGCCACCGCCGCCGCAACGGACCGCGTATTTCTGTAGCGCGCGCAATCCCGGGATGGTCTTGCGCGTGTCGACGACGCGCGCGCGGGTGTGCGCGATCGCATCCGCGAACGTGCGCGTCGCGGTGGCGATACCGCTCAAACGGCAGAGCAGGTTCAGCGCGGTCCGTTCGCCCGTCAGCACGGCGCGCGCGCTCGCTTCGACGGTCGCGATCGTCGTGCCGGCCGCGACCAGCTCGCTGTCGTGCTTGGCGATCGTGAAACGTGCCGATGGGTCGAGCAGTTCGAACGCGAGTTGCGCACACGCCAGCCCTGCGACGACGCCCGGATCACGCGTGACGAAATTCGCGGTAGCGCGCGCGGCCGCCGGCACGATGGCGTCGGTCGTGAGATCCCCGCCGTGCGAGAGATCTTCGAGCAGGCCGGCGCGTACGACCGGTTCGATCAGAAGGCGATGAAGTTCAGACACGGGTAGCTTCGATTCTCACTTCATCAATGCGAACATGCGGTCGACCGACGCGCGAGCGCGTTCGGCGATACGTTCGTCGACGGTCACTTCGTACTGCATCGTCCGTAGCGTGCGCAAGATCTTCGGCAGGGTGTTGCGCTTCATGTGCGGGCAGAGATTGCACGGCTTCACGAAATCGATCTCGGGAAAACCGACGCTGACGTTGCTCGCCATCGAACACTCGGTGATCATCACGACGCGCGGCGGGGCCTTGGCGCCGAGATAGTCGATCATCTGCTGGGTCGAACCGACATAGTCGGCTTCGGCCAGCACGTCGGGCGGACACTCCGGGTGGGCGAGCACGATCAGGCTCGGGTCGCCGTCGCGGTACGTGCGGATCTCGCTTGCGGTGAAGCGCTCGTGGACTTCGCAATGACCTTTCCACGCAAGGATCTCGATCTCGGGAACCTGCGTCTGCACGTACTTCGCGAGGTACTCGTCGGGGATGAACAGGATCCGCTTCGCGCCGAGGGCGCGCACGATCTTGACGGCGTTGCCGCTGGTCACGCAGACGTCGGATTCGGCCTTGACCTCCGCCGAGGTGTTCACGTAGGTGACGACCGGTACGCCCGGATACTTTTCGCGGAGCAGGCGCACGTCCGCACCGGTGATCGAATCGGCGAGCGAACACCCGGCGCGCAGATCCGGGACCAGCACGGTCTTGGACGGATTGACGAGCTTGGCGGTCTCGGCCATGAAGTGCACTCCGCAGAGCACGATCACGTCGGCCTGCGCTTGCGCGGCTTCGTAGGCGAGGGCGAGCGAATCGCCGACGATGTCCGCCACCGTGTGGAAGATCTCCGGTACTTGGTAGTTGTGCGCGAGGATCACCGCGTTGCGTTCCCGCTTGAGGCGATTGATCGCAGCGACGTAGGGCGCGTAGAGCGGCCACTCCGCGGCGGGAAGGATGTGCGATGCTCGTTCGTAGATCTTGCGCGTCTCGCGCTCGACCTCCTCGGTGAAGGGAAGGGCTTCGGAGACGCTCACGGCGTGGCGGTCGACTGCGACGGCATCTCCGAGGCGTGCGCCGCGGGCGCTACCGGCGCCGGGCTCGGCGTCACGACAGGCGCGAAGGCGAAGCCGTTTCGAAACGCGATCGCCGAGGGATCCTTGGTGAAGCCGGTCGGCCCGGCCGAGATGATCATCGCGAGTTGGTCACCGCTCAGCACGATGTCGATCAGATGATCGATCTTGCCTTTCTTGTCCAGGCAGAGGCTCTCGAGCCCCGGCGAACCGGCGATCGTGCGACGCGTCGTGCTTGCGACCTTACAACCGCTCCCTTTCGCATAGGCATCGCGGAGACGCTGATAAGTCGCGACGTCGCCTGCCGAGGCGGTCCCGGGCTTGTAGCGGAAGATCGTGATCGTGTACGCACTCGATCGCACGTCGACTTCGTAGATGCGATAGACGCCGTCGACGGTCGCATCGGTCGGATGCGGCGCGATCGCGGGCGCGCCCGGAAAGAGCGCGGTAAAGCCGTCGTTCGACGCCGCGAACGGCACCCAATTCAGGGCGGCTCCGGCCGGTGCGAGTGACAGCGAGAACGCGACGGTCAGTGCGGCGGCGAACGGGCGTATTTTCATGCGTTCCCCTTCGTGCCGCCGGAGCGAGACCCTAGGCCTTTGGAACGAACCGTAGGGCGAGGCCGTCGATGCAGTAGCGCAGGTGCGTCGGCGCGGGGCCGTCGTCGAAGATGTGGCCGAGGTGTCCCCCGCAGCGACGACAGTGGACCTCGGTCCGCTTTTCGATCAGTTCGTAGTCGTCGTGAGTCCGGGTCGCATTCGGCAACACCGTCCAGAACGACGGCCAACCCTCGCCCGCATCGTACTTCACCTTCGAGGAGAACAGGTCGAGATTGCAACCATAGCAGCGGAAGAGGCCGGCGCGCTTCTCGTCGTTGAGCGGGCTCGAACCGGCGGACTCGGTGCCGCCTTGGCGCAGGATATTAAAGCGTGCGTCGCCGAGCAGACGACGCCATTCCGCGTCGGTGTGGGTGACTTCGTAGCCGGTCGATGCGGCCGGCGTCCGGCGCGCGATCAGCGCGACCGCGGCGACGCCGCCGAGGGCGGCCAGGAAAGCGCCGCGGCGCATCAGGCCGTCGGGACGTGACATACGATCCCGTTCCGCTCCGCATAGCGCTGGTGATAGGCCTCGGCCGGGTAAAACGTTCCGGCTGCGGTCACTTCGGTCGCGATCGGCTTTGCGAGGGTCGACTGGAGCGCATCGCGCGACGCGATCGCCGCCTGCTGCTGCTCGGCGCCGTGATAGAAGATCGCCGAACGGTACTGCGTCCCGACGTCCGGGCCCTGACGGTTCATCTGGGTCGGGTCGTGCATCTGCCAGAATGCGCTCAGCAGTCGATCGTAGGACACGACCGTCGGATCGAAGGTCACCTCGACGGCCTCGGCATGGCCGGTCGTGCCCGAGCAGACCTCCGAATAGGTGGGATCGGCGGTATGCCCGCCGGTGTAGCCGGAGATGGCGTCTCGGACGCCGGGAATCTGGCGGAAGCCTGCCTCGACTCCCCAAAAACAACCGGCGGCGAAAATGGCTTGCTGACTCATACACTCTTAGAACGCATCTGACCAGGCCTTTGGATGCGTTCCGGCAGAAACCAAGCAGGCATGCACACTACGGGCAAACCGCGTTCCTCGGGTGAACCGGCCGAAGCGACCGCGCGCAAGATCGCGATCCTGATCGAGCTGATCCGCAACAAACGGCTCTCGGTTCCGAAGGTCGAGAAGAAGTACCGGCTCTCGGAGCGTCAGATCTCGCGCGACCTCCAAGAGCTGCGCAAGATCGGCGCGCAGATGGGCTTCGAGATCGGCAAGCGCAATCCGCAGGGGAATGTCGAGCTCAAGGGCTTTGCGAATCGCCCGGGTGGATTGGTCGGCGGCGAGCGGAGTCTGCGCGCGTTGATCGCGGAGCTATTCAAGGCGTTCGGCGAGCCGTTGCGCGGATTCACCGACGGATTCGAGGAAGGCGCGACCTCGTTCGTGCAGGTCGTCATGCCGCGCTTGCAAGAAGGTTCGCGGGTCGCCCACGTGCTCGATGCGTTACGCGCCGCGTGGGATGCGAACGCGCGCGTGCGTTTCATCTACAAGGGCAAGGAACGCGAGGTCGAACCGCACGTCGCGATGGTGCGGTCCGGCCGATATTATCTGATCGGTCGTCAGCTCGGCGCGCGTGCCGACGAGTGGCGGATATTCTCGCTCGACGAGATCGTCGAACCGATCGCGCGTTGTGGCACGTTCACACCCAAGCCGCCGCCCGCGGAGTACAGTTCGAAGGACGCGATCGGTTGGATCAAGACCGGCGAGAAGCACGGCGTCGAGATCACCGTCTCGGCGCGCTTCGCGCAGACGGCCATCTCGCGACGCTGGCAGACCGATCAGCACGTCGTGATGCATGCAGATGGAACGGCAACGCTCCGGTTCTCGGTCGGCGATGTCGACGAGGCGATCCGCTGGGCGCTCGGCTACGGCGATGAGGCCTGGGTGAGCGCGCCGCCGTCGGCGGTCGAACGCGCGCGCGCGCTGGTGGCCGCGATCGCGACGCGCTACTAGTGCCTGACCCGATGCCAGAACTGGAGTCCCATCGGGAGCGCTGCCGGCGCGATCGGGGTGAGGCCGAGGCCATCCAGATCGGCCGGCACGACTGCGCCGAGGCGATTCGAGTATAAGAAGATCGCGGGCACTTCGCGCGCGGCCAGGACTTGATATCGATCGAGCGCGGCGCGCGCGGCCGCTGGCGTGGATGCGGTCCGTGCGATCTCGATCGCTCGGTCGATCTCGGGGTTGGCGTAGAACCCCATGTTGTAGCCGCCGTTCGCGCGCGTCTGGCCGGACTGGAAGGTCTGATAGTCGTCCGGATACGGCCCGAGGATACGGCCGCGTAGCGCGAGTTGGAACCGCGAGTGGTGGACGTCGTCGAAGAACGTCTGCAGCTCTTCGTTCTGCAAGATGCAGTCTATGCCGACCGCGCGGAAGTTCTCCTGGATCAGTTCGGCGATGTTCGCAGCGATCGCATCGGTCGCGCCGCCGGTCGTGAGCGTGATGCGCATCGCAACACCGTTCTTCGAGCGCACGCCGCCGTGCAGAAGCCAGCCCGCGCCGTCCAGGAGCGCGCGCGCCTTCGCGGGGTCGTATGCGTACGGCGCTACCCGTGGGTTGTAGTACGGCGAGAACGATGGGAGCGGGCCGTTCAGCACGTCGGCCTGTCCGCTCATCAGACTGCCGACGATGAAGCGCCGGTTGAGCGCGTACATCATCGCCTGTCGGACGTCGCGTTCCTTGATGAACGAGATGCCCGGATCGTGGAAGTTCGGCAGCAGATAGAAGGTGACGTTCCACGGCCAGTTGACGAAGCGATGATCTCCGCGCAGGCGAGCGTGGACGCGCCACAGGTTGGGCGGGATGTCGGTCACATCGACCTCGCCCGCATCGACGGCGGCGTAGAGCGAGTCCTGTTGCGGATAGACCCGGAAGGCGACCTCCGGCAGGATCGAGGATGGCCCCCAGTAGCGCGGATTTCGGCCGAGGATCACGTACGCATCCGAGAGGCTGCGCTCGACCCGGAAAGGGCCGCTCACCAGCGGATTTTGGTTGAAGGCCGAGTCGGTGTTGACGAAGTCGGCCTCGGCTTTCGAGTCCGGTGAGAACTTGCCGAGGACGTGTTTCGGCAGCGGCAGGGTATCGTGCGCGAGCGCGTTCGGCAGAAACGGGGGGGACGGATCGCTCAAGCGGATCTCGACGGTCCGCGCATCGACGGCGCGGATCGAACGCATCAACGCGAAGTCCGAGGTGTTGCCGGCGATCACGTTCGGGTTGATCATCAAGCGGATCGTGAAGACGACGTCGTCGGCGTCGAGCGGCATGCCGTCCGACCAGACGGCCTTGCGGAGATGGAGCACGTAGCGCGTGCCTCCGTTGGTGACGTCGACCTTGCTCGCAAGGCTCGTCGACCAACGCGGCAGCATGTCGGGGCCGAGATCGATCAGCGGCGTGTAGATCAGTTGCTCGACCATGGTGGACGCGCTCGAGACCGAGGTGACCGGGTTGAGCCCATCGGGACCGGCGATCCAGGCGGTGACGATCAGGTTCGGGTCGCGCGTCTCCGCCCGACGCGCGCCGCCGCAGTTCGCCAGAAATGCGAGCGCGAGAACGAGTGCGATGCAGCGTCTCACGATCCGGCCACCCCTTCGTCGCGGCCTTCGCGCAGCCAGTCGCCGACGAAGTTGAACGCGCACACGGTCGCCAGGATCGCGATGCCGGGTGGCGCGATCAGCCACCATGCGCCCGCGAACAGATCGCTCTGCGCGCTCGAGAGCAGATTGCCCCAGGAGGGCATCGGCGCGCGGACGCCGATCCCGAGGAACGAGAGCGCCGTCTCCGAGAGCATCGCGCTTGCGACCATGAAGGTCGTGGTGGTGACGATGGTGCCGCCCGCATTGGGGACGATGTGGCGAAAGATGATGTGCGCGTCGCCCGCACCGACCGCGCGCGCCGCCTCGACGAAGAGCCGTTCCTTGAGCGAGAGCACTTCGCCACGGACTAGGCGCGCGGGCCCGAGCCACGACGTCACGCCGATCACCAGCATCAACGCGACCAGGCTCCCGTGGAACATGGCGGCCAGGAACAGCAGCAAGAAGAGCGTCGGCACCGAGAGGAAGACGTCGACCACCCGCATCATCGCGGTGTCGACCCAGCCGCCGTAGTAGCCCGCTGTCGCGCCGTAGGCGGTGCCGATCAGCATCGCGACGGCCGCCGCGATGGCGCCGACCGAGAGCGTGATCCGCCCGCCGACGAGCACGCGCGCAAGTTCGTCGCGCCCGAGTCCGTCTGTCCCGAGCCAATGCGCTCCGCCGGGCGCCGCATACGCGTTCGCGACATCCGTCGCAGTCGCGCTCAAGTGCATCACCAACGGCGCAAACGTGCACGCGACCACCGCCAGCACGATCCACCCGATTCCCGCCCACGCGATCGAGGTCAGTCTGAGAGCATGCCGCTTCCCCGTGTCATCCTGAGGCTCAGTCATAGCGCACGCGTGGGTCGACGATGCCGTAGGCGATGTCGGCGAGCAGGTTGCCGAGGATCACGAGCATGCCGGTGATGATCGTCATGCCGAGCAGGGTCGCGTAGTCGCGATTGAGGGCCGCTTGCCAGAAGAGCTGCCCCATCCCCGGATAGGCGAAGATCGACTCGGTGATGACGGCGCCGCCAAAAAGCCCAGGAAGGCTGCTGCCGAGCAACGTGATGAACGGGATCAGTGCGTTGCGGAGGACGTGTTTGAAGAGCACCGTCGAGGGCCCGAGCCCCTTGGCGATGGCGGTGCGTGTGTAGTCCTCGCGCAACTGTTCGATCATCGAGCCGCGTACGTAGCGGCTCCAGCCGGCGACCGAGACGATCGCGAGCGTCGCCGCCGGGAGCAGCAGATGCGCGACCCGAGATGGCCAGTCGAAGTCGGCCGTGTCGATCGTCTGTAGGCCGCCGACCGGCGACCATCCGAGCGTGACCGCGAAGAGCGCGATCAGCAACGTTCCGAACCAGAACGTCGGCATCGACCAAGCGACGAAAACCGCGAGCGACGCGATCCGATCGAAGCGGGTACGCTGGCGGGCGGCTTGTACGACACCGAGCGGGATCGCGATCGCGATCGAGATCACGAGCGCGAAGCCCATCAGCAAGAGCGTCGCGGGCAGTCGCTGCGCGATCAACTGCGTCACCGGTGCCTGGCGTACGTAGGAGAATCCGAGATCGCCGCGCACGAGCGCCCCCAGCCAAGCGAAGAACTGGACGTAGAGCGGCCGGTCGAGTCCGAGCGAGTGGGTCACCTGCGCGATCTGTACGGGCGTTGCCCGGTCGCCGACCAATGCCGCGACCGGTCCGCCGGGCGCGATGTGGATCAGCACGAACGCCAGCACCGCGACGCCGATCAACGTCGGTATTGCGAGCAACAGGCGCCGGATGACGTAGGTGGTCAAACTACCATGTGTAGGAGGCGAGCGCGTCCCATTGGTACGGTTGCGTGCCTTTCCAATCGAAGTAGCAGACGCCGATCGCGCCCGCCGCTTTCGCCCCGTCCAGGCTCGCCGTGATCTCGGCGGCCGGCGGATAGCCGTTGCGGCCCTCGGCCGTCGTCTGCCCGCCGATCGAGACCGGCAGGGCACGACCGGAGAGGGTGAGCAACGTCGTTACCGACTTGCCCATCAGCGTCTTCACCAGGTCCGGCGTGGTCGGGGTGCGGCGCATCATGCGCCAGTACGCCATCGGTTGCAGCACGTCGGCGTAGCGCGCGATCTCGCGGAACGGATACTTGCTCTCGTCGAGATGTTCGAACGATGGATCTTCGACGGTCGCAACGATCAGGTATTTCGAGCCGACCGCTTCTCGCAGATACTTCTCGTACTGCCAGAGCGCGGCCAGGCCGTTCGGGTCGGCGCCCATGAAGTCGTCACCGCGTTCGAAGTCGACCGCGATCCCAAGCAGCCGCGTCCCTTTGGTGGTGCGATATTGGGTCGTGCGGACCGAGGCCGAGACGTCTTCGAAGGTAGCTTCGCGCGGAACGGTCCAGCCCATCGGCACGATGCCGTGTGCGGCCAGGCCGTCGATCAGCGCGTCGATCTTGGGTTTGGCGGCCGGCGGGATCTGCCACATCGCTCCGTAGGCGGTGCGGATCTCCACATAGTGCAGACCGCTCTTGGTGGCTTGTGCGACCATCGCATCCGGGTCGAGCTTGCCGTAATAGTTGTCGTCGAGCGGATTGAGCGACCAGTAGAGCCACATCCCTTTGCCGGAAGCGAGCGCAACGCTCGTCGAGGGGAGCTCCGGCGGCGTGACCGTGGATGCGTGGGTCGCGCGCACGTCGTCGGTCTCGACGTAGGCGTATCGGTGGTTAGGCTGGACCGCGGCATCGCGATACGTCGACGATCCCTTCGGCAGCGTGGCGAGCAACATGCGCCGGCCGCTCGACGTGATGCGCCAGAGGTTCGCCCTACCGGATGTGCGCGGGAAGATGCCGATCTGGATCATGTGCGGGCCGAGCGCGCCCGCGACCAACGGTTGCGGCCTCCACGTGCGCGTATCCGTGCCGATACGTTGCGCGCCTAAGGCCGGCTTGTTCGCGCGCACGCGCAAGATGATCGGGCCGGCGATCGTGGTCGTAACCATCGCGGCGGGCGAGCCGAAGCGCATCCGATTCTGCCACTGGACGTGGCCGCGATCGCTATCCCAGCTCAGGTCGCTGTTCGCGAGGATCGTGGTCTCGCGGTTCTGCGCATCAAGAAAGTGCGCGACCACGAGCCAGCGCGCCGTTCCGTCTGGATCGACGCCGAGCGGCCGCGATTCGAGTCGATAGTGGGTCGCGGGATTCCCGACATAGACCGGCGTGTCCGGGGTAGGAGTCGGTGCAGGCGAGGCGCTCGCTTGCGCGATTAGAAGCGCGGCGGCAAATATCGTGCGAAGCATGCAACCTCTTTTCGATAGAAAAAGGGCGATGTAATGCTACATCGCCCCAAAGGTTCGTGGCCGGCCGCGCCCTCAGAACTTCTTCGAGATAAAGAAGAAGAACAGCGGTGAGGACTCGTTTCCGTTGGCGTATTGCCGTCCGGGTCCATTTGCTCCCGGCTGCGCATTCGCCCCAAGCGGCCAAAACTCGCCACATCCGAGACCGAGCGAAGGTGAACTGCCGAGATTGCCCGCTATGCAAGGGATCACCGGGTTGTTGTTGTTGAGGATATTCGATCCTTGAATGCCGATCGTCAGGTCTTTTTTCGTCCCAAGATCGACCAGCAACGTGGTGTTCAGGATGGCGTAACCGATCGTCGGATTCGGCTGTGCCGTGACCTGGCCGGTGCTGTTGTTGTAGCTCCCGGTGTAGTACGTCACCGGCGACTGGTAATAGAGCAGAGGCAGAAGATGCACGTTATCCATATGTGCATCGAGGGTGATCGTTCCGCTGAAGAACGGGTTGCTCGACGATCGCACGAGGTTTCCGCGCGAGACGGCCGACGGTGGGAGGGGAACAATGCCCCAGGGCGTCGTGAGCGAGGAGAACGACGAGGACCAGAAGTTCGTGTACGTTCCACTGAGCCAGTACGAGATGCCCTTGTCATGGTTATCGGTGTGCTCGAGGCCGAACTCAAGACCGAAGGCCTTACGGACCCCACCGTTGGACGGTTGGGTCGGGCCGGCCTTCGTGCACTTCTGCCCGTTGTTTACAACGACGCACGTGTACGGAGTATACAACTCGTAGATGTTCGTCGTCTTGTAGTAGTATGGTCCGAACTTCATCGAGGTCGCGCTGTCGAACTGGTGCTCCCACTGCAGGTCGGCGCGATGGAGTACCGTCGGCGCGGGCGCGACGCCACAGAGGTTGGGATTCTGCGGACCGCAATACCCGTTGCTACCGCCCGCCGGGCCGTTGAGCGCTCCGGGCGGGACGTCGCGATAGACATATTCGGTTCCGACCAACGAATGCGTGTTGGTGAAGGAGCCGCGGATGACATCGCTGCTCCCGGCAGCGTAGTTCAATGCGAACGTCGGGTTCCAGACGCCTGCCGAGATTTTCGCCGCCGGCGCGGGAAGATCGTAGAACTCTCGAACATACGCGAGGCCCGGCGAGAAGAGCCACTTGCCTTTCCGCAGATCTGCCTGGACATAGCCGTTGAAGAGACGCGTCGGAAAGTCCGAGGCGACGTTTAGCGCCGGATAGGTGTTGTCCGTATTGAAGAAGTCGTCATAGAACACGTCGCGAAGGTTCTTGTCGTACTCGTAACTGATGCCCGCTTTTACCGTTGCGTTCGCGTTGATCGAGTTGGTATAGTCGACCGATCCGATGTACATATTCGAGCGACGATCCTGATGGTAGCCAGTGCTGAACCAGTTCGCCAACTGATCACAGGCGACACCGCCGCTATTCGGAACTGGGTTGAAGTAGTGGGTGTTATAGATCGGCGTACCGACGGCGTACGGATATTGGGGGCAGCGTGAGTCGACGTTGAAGTCGTTGTTGTTCTC